>JAEEML010000142.1 GCA_016283195.1 Deltaproteobacteria bacterium
CGCCATTAATAGCTTTGCCACAACAAGCTCTGTATCAGATACTTATGCCACCAAGGCCATGGTAAATGCTATTAAATATGCTGCTTCCGATTCAGTCGGCGGCGCAGCCACTAAAGCCAATAAAATTAATACTTCCGCGGCAATCGGTGGTGCGGCTCAGCCGGTGTATATTGCGGCAGACGGTACTGTTACTGTTGCTACCAAGTATTCGGAAGCTTCGGTGAAATCCGCTACCAGCGCTACTAATGCCAATATTACTAGAACTGCCGACACCGCTAATGGTGATAAGCTCCAAATCGGTAGCGGCACAGCTGTTAATATTACTAACGCCAAACATGCCGCCAGCGCTGATTCTGCTACCAGCGCCAGCAAAGCTAGCAAAATTAATACTTCCGCGGCAATCGGTGGTGCGGCTCAGCCGGTGTATATTGCGGCAGACGGTACTGTTACTGCTGCTACCAAGTATTCGGAAGCTTCGGTGAAATCGGCCACCAGCGCTACTAATGCTAATATTACCAGAACTGCCGACACCACTAATGGTGATAAACTCCAAATCGGTAGCGGCACAGCTGTTAATATTACTAACGCCAAATATGCTGCCAGCGCTGGTTCAGCTACCAAAGCCACTAATGATGATGGTGGTAACAAAATTTCCTCAACTTATGTCAAAACCAGTGCCGTGAGTGGCTTATCGGTTAGTCATGCAGCTACAGCCGATTCGGCCACTACGGCCAACGCCATTGCTAATGGCGCTGTTAGTAGCGAGGAGAAAATTGCTAGCGGAGTTATTTCTGTAGGTAAACTCAATAATTCATTGAAAAGTATGTTGGTAAGAGCTTATGCCAACTTTGTAGCCACCAATGCCAATGGCGGTACTTTTTATGGTGATGGCATATCTGGTATTAAACGTGATAGTCCCGGTGCCTATACGGTTACGTTTAAACAGGGTGCAATGGCTAGCGAAAATTACACAGTAGTTGCGCGTTATGCTGAAACCACCACTTATCAAAATACTGTAGCTTGTATCTTGAGCGTGAGTAATAAAACAACCAGCTCATTTAAACTATCTACAAGAGTTATAAAGAATTCAAGCGGCACTATATCCATAACAGATGGTGCTGATTGTGTAAAAACTGCCGCTAGTGGCAGTGCGTCAATGGCCAGAATTGAGTTTGCTGTTTTTGAAAAAGAAGAATGATTTATCCTTTTCGCGTGTATAGGCCATCCAGCATAAGATTCTTGTTTTAAAGCGTTTTGAGCCCCCAAACCCCCTAGGGAGCGCAACAAAGAAAAGCGCCATTACTCCAGCGGCTTTCTTATTAAATCATATAGTTCCGCGCCATTTATCATGGGGAGCAGCACCAAATGGCCGCCCTGCGCGCGATTTATATCAAAGCCTTCTTCATTTTTTATCTCGTTTACTATGAAGCGCTTTCTTTTTAGCCCCGGCTGGCAAAGCTCCAGCTCATCACCCACCACAAAAGTATTGGTAATGCGCACCTCTATATGCCGCCCTCTAAAGCCGGTAATGCGCCCGGCTGTCAGCTGGTCGCCGCCGACGCGCGAACCGTCAAGATGATAAGAAGAGAGCAAATTTTCTTCATGGCCCACAAAATGGCTTGAAAGCTCGCGCTTACTAGCCGTGTGCAGCTCTTTTAGCATCCGCGGCATTTCGGCGGCAAAGAGCGCATTTTGCCCGCTAAGCAGCAAATTGATGGCATAATTATAAACATCGCTGATAATGCCCACATAGTAGGTAGAACGGGTGCGACCCTCAATTTTATAGGAAGCTATATTTAGCGGCAGAAGTTCCGGCAAAAAGGGCAAAAGGCAAAGATCGTCGGCGTCAAAAAAGTAGCTCCCGCGGCCGTCTTCTTCCAAAAAGCGCATTTTGGTGGGATTCTTTTCCTCTTCAATAGCCAGGCGGTAGGGCCAGCGGCAGGGCTGGGCACATTCGCCGCGGCGCGGGTCACGGCCCACGGAGTAGAGAGAAAGCAAACAGCGCCCGGACCAGGCAATGCAAACAGCCCCGTGAATAAATATTTCAAGCCGCCCTTTAGCCCCGGAAGCCACCGTTTTTAGGCGTTCCAAAGAGAGTTCACGCGCCAGCACTATTTGCGAAATACCTTGTGAAAACCAAAAGTTAGCAGCAGCAGCATTAGTAACGCTGCACTGGGTGGAAAGATGTGTTTCCACATTTTTGGGCATGAGGCTAAGGAGGCCAGGATCGGAAATAATCACCGCATCAACGCCGATATCCCCCAACTCGCCTAAAGTCTTTTTGAGCTCGGGGTATTCATCATCAAAGGGCAAAACATTAACGGTCACATAAATTTTTTTGCCCAATTTGTGCAAATAATCTGTGCCGACAAGCAGCTCTTCCAGCGAAAAATTGCCGGCAAAGCTGCGCATGGAGAATTTTTTTAAGCCCACATAAATAGCATCAGCGCCAAAATGAGCGGCACTATAAAGTTTATCGAGATTACCGGCCGGAGCCAAGAGTTCGGGACGTTGCATAGTTTTTCTTCACAATTTAGCGCCAGCAGACCACTATGGCCTCCTAACAGTGCGCCGTTATAGTAATTTTGCTTTTCCCAATTGGCAATATGAATTTCCATAGCAAACCATAAATGGTGCCTAAAGCACTTTAAGCCATGTCAGTTGCCCTATTGACATAACTCTCCCCTTTTTCTAAAAGTAGCCTCACTAGGCCGCTTAAAGCGGCGCGAGGAGAAAATAATGCGCTTAAAATCAAAATTCAGCTTACTTATTGGTACCTTATGCACTTTAATGTTGGCTCCGGCCGTGGCTCTGGCTGATGAAGCCCCGGTAGCCGCCCAAGCGGCCGCTTCCGCCATCTCCGAGCCGGCATTAAAAGCCATTGCCGCCGCTCTGGCCATTGCCATTGCCGTAACTTTCGGCGCCATCGGCCAAGCTAAAATCGGCGTCAGCGCCCTTGATGGCATTGCCCGCAACCCCGGAGCCAGCGGCAAAATGTTTGTGCCTATGCTCCTCGGCATGGCTTTTGTGGAATCACTCGTGCTTTACGCCTTTCTAATCGCCCTCATGATCCGCTGATAACCAGCGATAAAAAGCGCCGTTTTTTTGACCACCTTTAAAAGTCATTGCATATTGCCTTTATCAAGAGCCCGGAAGGGCCTTAACGGAGGGAATAACAATGACTAAGAGCTTAACACGTGAAAGCCCGCGCTACCGCACTGATTTCTATGTCAATAAGGTCATCGACGACGAACTGCACATGGCCAGAGTGCGCGATATATCCTCGGGCGGCATTTTCCTTTACAAACTATTGGAACCGGAAGCCGATAACGACGAAATGGCTCTGGAAATGGTGCTTCCCGGCAGCAACGAAGTAATTTGGGCCACCGGCAAAATGGTGCGCGAACAAGAACACAACGGCGTCCAGGGCACCGCTTTTCGCTTCACCCGCATTTCCGAAGAACACCGCCAAATGATCACCGATTATGTAGAACAAGGCCGCGGCCAAAGAGCATAACCTAAAGCCGCTCGCTTCCCCCTCTTGTATCAATTCATCAGCCTATGATAAAGGCACTGCTCAGCGGAGTGGTTCCGCAGAGAAAAGTGACTATGTATGAGTAACTCTACCAAAAGACTACCCAGTTATATATACCCCTCGCTGATGTTTGCCCTGCTCCTCATGGTCACGGCGCCCATCGGCTATTTTTTAACTATTTTTTTTAAAGAAAATTTGGGCTTTAGCGGCAGCCAAATCGGTTTTTTGTACTCGCTGGGTGCCTTCACCGGCGTTCTCTGCTCCATCCCGGCCGGCCTTTTAAACGATCGCCTAAAAAGCCGCACTATCCTTATTATTTCGGCCCTGCTCATGGCCGCCGGCTATGGCGGCATGGCCTTTTTCACCGCCTACCTGCCTTATGTCGCCGTTTATTTTATTATGAGCCTGGCCGTTGCCACCTTTAAACTGAGCCTCGATGTGGCGGTATTAAAGGGCAATAACGGCCCGCAAACCGCCGAGGGCATTGCCGGCTACCACGCTTTTCGTTATGTGGGCCAGGCTATCGGCACCTTTTTATCCGGCTATCTTTTAGCCATCATTAATTTTAAATACTTTCTTTTGGCTGTAGCCGCTCTCTCGCTTATTTTTATCCCTATGTCATTAAAATTGCCCAATCTCACCTTGGACAAAGTAACTTTAAGCGATTACGCCAAGGAGCTTAAAAATCCCAAAGCCATCTTTATGGCTATATGGGTCTTTATTTTCACTTTGCACTGGGGCGCCGAATACACCTGTTACGGCCTCTTTTTGCACCACACCTTAGCACTTACTTACCGTGAAATGGGCCTCTATATGGGCGTGGAACTTATTGTGCTCACTATAACCGTGCTTATTGCCATGAAATATGTCGACCGCCCCGGCATGACAGGCAAATTCATTATTTTAGGCCTCTTTTTATCGGGCGCATCTCTAATAGGCATGACTTTTACCCCCATCTGGCTCTCACTTTCATTTCGGGCTATTCACGGCGTGGGCGACGGGCTGGTCTTTTTAGTGCTCTTTATGGGGCTGGTGCGCCTCTTTGAACCGGAGCGTCTGGGCGGCGTCACCGGCTTTTTTAACTTTGTACAAATGGGCGGAACTATTGTAGGATCCATCATATCCGGCTATATCGGCGAGCGCTTTGGCTGGGGGGTACCGTTTTGGAGTAGTGGCATTTTATGTCTAATCCTGATAGTATTTGTTTTCATCTGCGGCCGAAAGGGCCTGTTAGCGGAGCAAAAAGCATGAAAATATTCTTTAATTTCTTATCGTTATCATTTTTTGTCTTTACTCTTCTTTTGGTAAATACCGCCGCCGCGCAGCGTTTTGTGGTGGATTTGGAAGACCCTAATTTTGTTCCCTACCCCATGGCTGTGCCCGATGTGGTGGAAATGAAG
>JAEEML010000143.1 GCA_016283195.1 Deltaproteobacteria bacterium
GATCCCATCCCGAACTCGGTAGTTAAGCCCTCTAGCGCCGATGGTACTGCAGCTGTAAGGCTGTGGGAGAGTAGGTAGCTGCCAGATCCTCACCCCCTGACCCCCTCTCCATTTTCTGCGAAAATAGCGAGGGGGAACTTGGGAAAAAAATTAGCCCCGAAAGGGGCTTTTTTTTTGCCCGCCTCACCCCACCGCAGCGGAAATTATGGCATATCGCCCTCTCCATTTTTACAAATAGAGAGGGCACATATGATTGAATTTATATGTATTTTATAGATGGAATTATAAAGACTATTGGCGAAATATAGAAAGCTGTGGCTGGGCTGACTGTAAGCAGCTATCAAAAGCCAAAAAGTGTGCTATAGTGGAAAGCGGAGGTGTGAGAATGTTGGCAACAGCAGCGTATGTGACAGGTGATACAGTAACTATTCGCGATGAAAAACTTAAAGTTTTTGACGGGCACCAGATAATAGTTAATATATTTTTGCCTGAGCAAAAGAAGAATGCGGCCGAGCGTTTTTTTGAAGTAGCCAACAAGGTTCATGGCAATTCTATGGGTCAAAAATGGACGCGAGAAGAATTGCATGAACGATAGAATTTTTATCGACTCGAACATTTTGGTTTATAGCATTGATGACAATGAACCAAAAAAGCAGAGTGTTGCCAATAAAATTATATGGCAACTGGCGGAAGATGGTGGCACTATTTCAACGCAAGTTTTGTAAGAGTTTTATAATATTGCCACCAAGAAGCTTGGTTTATCTAAAGAACAGGTCAAAGAGCTAATTGAGCGGCTGGCTGATTGTTTTACTGTTCATAAAAACTCAGTTGCCGATATTTTGCGAGCCATAGAAATTAGTATCAAGACGCAGTTTTCATTTTGGGATTTCCTTATAATCTCTGCCGCAATTGCCGAAGGTTGTGCGATATTATATTCCGAAGATCTAAGCCATGGGCAGGTGGTGGACGGGGTGAGGATAGAGAACCCTTTGGGCTGATTTTTCAAAACCAGCGCTACCTCCGCCTGCGGCGGCCCTCACCCCAAAAGCAGCGAAAAATTTATCATGTTGCCCTCTCCATTTTTACAAATAGAAAGGGTGGGCGCCGTAGGCGGCCGGGTGAGGGAAGGCAAACAAGCGGCGGTTTCTCCACCATTTTCCTAAAAACACTTGCCAAATACAAATACTCTATATTGCAGGCACGCCCATCAGGTAGGACACGATATAGGTTTTAATAGCGCTGGGAAATTCAATGGACCTTGCGGCTTGGGCCGTGAGGTCTATCGTTTGGCGGTTTGCCCGTAGTTAACCCTGACCTCATGTGTTTTACCAGTTGGTGATCGAGGTAGGGGCTTTTTTGCCCGCCTCACCCTGGCCCCCTTTTCATTTTCTCACGAAAATAGCGAGGGATGCAGCTAGGTGAAATTATGCGGTTGGTGTGAATGGAGGTATAAAGGCTACGGTACGATTATTCTTCGTGCCCTGCTAATTCTCGTTCTATTTCCTCTATGGTGGGTAAGGATGCTTCCAACTCTTGGGGAATTGTATCCTGAAGCTTATTTTCCCAATCGGCAACGCCTATAGGATTTGTAAAACCAGTCAGAGCATACTTTACAACAGTATCATTCTTTCCTTTTACTAGCAGCAGTCAGATTGCCGGCTTATCATCGGGATGATTTAAAATCCTATTTACAGCGTTTAAGTATAGATTTAATTGTCCGGCAAAACCTGGATTAAATTCACACACTTTTAGCTCTATAACAACGTAACGTCGCAGCTTTAAGTGGTAAAACAGTACCCCAGGGAATTTGTGCAATGAGCTGTTGCACAATTTGAAAGTCCTCCCATTCCTGCGCAAATTTCCGCATATATTTAATATTGCGCGGTGAAAATCCTTTCATTTCAGGAAATTCTTTCCTTAGGTCATACGAAATGCGGTCTATAACTTTTGCGCCCCAGCCTTCTTCCTGCTGCTTTTCCAATATAGCTTTTCCGATATTCCAATATAGACATATCATAGAAGCATTAGCCTGTAAGGTAACGCTGAGGCGGGCATGATGGATATTGTTTTTCAGAGCCTTTATGAAATCAGAATATGAGGCCGTCATTTCTGCTTTTTCCGGTGGTGCGGTAAAACGTACTTGATTATTTTCATCAGAAAAGCCTTTGCGCTCATCTTTACTTTTGATTTTGTTGTTCTTCATCAGTATTCTTGCCTTTCTGAAGGTTATATAGGCTGTATGATATAGGCTGCCTTAGCGGGTGTCAAGTAGGGGAGGGTCGATTTAAATAGTAGGAATATTTGGATTAGAGATAACGCTCAATAAACAAATCTATTAGAACAGCGCCTTCGATTAGAATAATATTATGGCTATCAGCCAGAACATGAGCATCAGGGCTGAACGTGGCTAAGGTAATAGCGCAGCCTTGAGCCGATTCGGCTTGGTCTTCATCAATGATTTTAATGAGTTGCTCGATGGCATTTTTGCCGGTTACATCTCGTTAGGCTAATTATATTTTTGAGATTACATCTTGGCGAACCTTGGCATTATCTGTGTCGTTGGCAGCTATTTTATTGAATTTATATATTAGATCAGCATATTGTAGTAAACTGGTCTTAATCGTTTTGAATCTTTCATTGTATGCTATAAGAATAACATCACAATATTTGTGATTATTAATAAAATCATCAACATCTCCCTGTTTATCTCCCATTGATAGAATGCCTATTGATTGGTTGTTATATGAAAGTACCACGGTAAAATCTTTGGAATCTCCTCCAATTTGAGTTTTTGGTTCGATAATATTTGTGCCATTTGGACTAAGTTTAATAAAAATATCATTAATCGTAGTTGTTTTTCCTGTGCTACTTTTACCGTAAATAACTAAAATTTTTTTCATCGTTTTATCCTTTATTTCCGAGCATTATTGCTCTTGGTTTGCTAATCTCTTACGCAGCGCACCGAGACGCCGTACGTCTTTTTGAGGCTGAACATGCGCGCATTGCTGCTATCCACGTACAGGTTGTACGCGTAGGAACTACTGTCCTCCGTACTTGACCAGAAGTAGGCGTACGACCCGAAATAGTGGTAGCTGCCGGAGAGGCAGTTGCCGGCGGGAAGCGCCCCAAAGCCATATTTATCGGCACCGCTACTCCATGTGGTGGCCCGCAAGTTTTGCGACCGAGTTGAACTATCAGAACCAACATAAGTAAGCAAACTGTCAAACTCTGCTTTTGTCGGCAATCTCCAGCCAGTTGGGCAGAAATTGGCACTTGTTGCCGTGGCCCAAGTGTAAAGCAAGCCGTAAGTAGCTACATTGCTTGAATTGTTATTGGGATTGTAATAGGTGCCGGTTTTGCGCTGATAGTTTTCGGCCATCCATTCCCTGCCATTAATAATAACTGTTTTATAAGTGTTTCCGGCTTGATCAGTGACTGAACCATAGGCAGTGCAATTTGTGCCATACCCCTTAGTTGTATCGCACTCGTCACAATTGGCCCCAGTCATCAGTGAGTTCTTGCACTCATCGCAATTAGCGCCAGTCATCAGTGAATTCTTGCACTCGTCACAATTGGCCCCGGTCATCAGCGAGTTCTTGCACTCATCGCAATTAGCGCCAGTCATCAGTGAATTCTTGCACTGATCACAATTAGCGCCAGTCATCAGTAAGTTCTTGCACTGGTCACAATTGGCCCCGGTCATTAGTGAATTCTTGCATTCATCACAATTGGCCCCGGTCATCAGCGAGTTCTTGCACTGATCGCAATTAGCCCCAGTCATCAGTGAATTCTCGCATTCATCACAATTGTTCCCAGTATATTTTTTTTCGCAGCTTCCGGCTTGGCAATGCCCGGTTTGCGGGTCAAGAGCACCATGAACGCACTTTATTTCTTTATCACAATTTACCCCGGTGTAGCCGCTTGGGCAGCTAAAGCATTCGCCGGTGCCGCTTCTGCCTTCACGGCAATAGAGGCTGCCGCAGTCGCATTTTTGGCAACTTGGCCCATAGTAACCAGGCTGGCATTCTTCGCAGTTTTCGCCGGTAAAATTAAAAGCACACACATCGCAATTGTCACCGCTCCAGCCTAACAGGCAATCGTAGCATCTATCACCTCCATGGTGGCCAATACAAACACAGCTACCGGCCCCATTACATTCTTGAAAGTCCCCACTACAATAAACAACCTTTTGACCTTTAGGAAAAGGTTCGCAAATATGAGAGCTTTGTGAACAGTAAGAGCAAGGCCCGCCGCAATCTTCATCTGACTTGCAATTGGCTACACATTTGCCATGGGGGTAGAGTTTATCATCAATGCAAGTAAAGCCTTCCGGGCATTCTAGGTCTTTGGTGCAAGCTTGGCCCGGTTCCAAGTCGGGCAGCTCGCCCGCAAATTCGGCATCCGGATTCTCTTTTAAAAGATCGACGCCGCAGGCCAGGAGATTAAAAGAGGCTAATAAAGCTAATATTTTTAAATACTTCATAATAATCTCCTAAAAGTTTAAAGCCAAAGTTAGAGAGCTTTCTTCTGGGCTGATGGCTGGTAAGAGGGTAACTTTGGGCTTTTGCGCTTTTTCTAATTTGTGCTTGGCGCGCACTTGCATAGCACCCAAAACAATAGATGTAACCGCCGCCGCGCCGCCCACGCCAAAAGCGATGTAAGATATTTTTTTGTTTTTGGCCGCACTTGTTTCTAAATCTTGCAAATAGAGCATACTATCAAATACTTGCGGATTGCTGCGGCGCTTTTCTTGCTTCTTGGCAATGGCTAAAAAGGCGGCTCCTGTGCCAATCCCCCCAGCTCCGCCTACAAGGCCCACAGTGAGGGCGCTGGCCAGGAAAGCTTTCTTTTGCTTTTCATAGCGAGTGATGCGCTTTTGTTTCCTGGCCTCCTGGCGGGCGGCTTCTTCGGCCTCTTCCTGGGCTGCATTTTGCTCTATAGCTGCTCCAGTGGTGGCGGTGGCCTCATTGCCACTAACCGGGCTGCCGTAAAGATCCTGGGCCGAATTTCCATAAATATCCTGAGCCAGAGCAGGGCTGGCAAAACCCAAAACGGCGATGAACAACAAGATATTGCGCCCCATGGCTCACTCCGCATTCTGCCAACCGGTGTCGTCTTTTAATTTGGCCTCGCTAGCCACTTGAGGAGCGCCGTTCTCAATGACTGTAGTGTATTTGATGGCCAGGGCCGAACCGTAGCGGGTTACCGTGCAAGTGCTTTTGTCATCATCTTTTTCGCAATTGGTCACTGCTTCGATTTTCACATTGATGATGTCGTGAGCGCCCAGAGCGTGAGCTTTTACCATGAGATCATGGTAAATCATGGCCGGGCCGTTTTTGCTTGCGGCATTTAGTGTGGCCTTGGAAAAGACCAGCGAGAGCGGTTCATAATCTTTGAGCGGCAGGGCAGCGGTGGCATAGCTGCCAGCCTCGGCCGCAGCTTTAACCCGCAATTGATGGCCGCCGCAAGCAGTGAGAGAAAGAGCCGAGACGAATAGACAGATTTTTACAAAATTGCTCATGGTAAACCTCCTAGATTAGCAAAAAAATGCCGTAATGATGCAAAAAAATATGCAAAATTATTGAATAAATTGCAAATTTTGTCTTGAAATATTTTTAGATATGTGCTTTACTTAAATAAAGCGACTGAACTGAACTGAACTGAACTGAACTGAACTGAACTGAACTGAACTGAACTGAACTGAACTGAACTGAACTGAACTGA
>JAEEML010000144.1 GCA_016283195.1 Deltaproteobacteria bacterium
ACCTCCTGGCCGAGCTCAATTTCCAATATAAAAGGCCCAATGGCCTAAATCCGGAAAATGGCCTCCATGATCAGCCTTTTGCCTTTACCGCTGCTTTAATGCCCACTCTCTCCATGGGCTATGGCAGCTATGCCCGCCCGCAACTGCGCCTGGTATATGCTCTTACGGTGCTTAACGATGCCGCTATGCGCACTTATGCCGCCCTCGATGCCCGGCGCGATCGCCGCGTGCAACACTGGCTCGGAATAAATTGCGAATGGTGGTTTAACAGTTCAAGGCACTAAGGAGGATCAAAATGAAAGCCAAATATTTTAATATTTTTGCCATGTTATTACTCTTAAGCCAGATGGCTTGCGTAACTCCCAAAGAAGTTGGCGGCGACCCGCACCTCACAAATAATGTGGTGGATTGGCGCGATGAAATTATTTACCAAGTGCTTATCGACCGCTTTGCCGACGGCGATTACAGCAATAATTATAATGTGGATACCGAAAACGATGCCGGCTACCACGGCGGCGATTGGCAGGGGCTCATCGACAAACTTGATTACATTGCCGAGCTGGGCGTCACCACTCTCTGGATTTCGCCTGTGGTGAAAAATGTGGAAGAAGATGCCGGTTTTGCCAGTTACCACGGCTATTGGACACAAGATTTTGAAGCCACCAACCCGCACTTCGGCGACTTTACCATGCTGCGCAAAATGGTGGATGCCGCCCATGCCAAGGGCTTCAAAGTGGTGCTCGATATCGTGGTCAACCATGTGGGCCAGGCTTTTTATTATGACATCAATAAAAACGGCCAGCCCGATGATTACTTCATCGGCCAGGGCTCACAAATTGGCCCCATCGGGCAAAACGATCCGGCCAGTGAGTTTTTGCGCATTCAGGAATGGGATCCCGATTTCAATATCGACGGCATTCAGGCTTGGACTTCCCTCGGCCCCTCCGGCGAAGCGCCGGCTATTTTTGTCAACTATCCGGCCATTAACCGCGTGCCGCCGCAGCCCTATCCCTTTGATCAGGACTGGGCCTATAACCGCAAAGGCCGTGTTACCGTGTGGACCACACCGGAAGTTTGCGGCTGCGAATCCTGGGGCTGCCCCTGGGACAACGAATGTCTGCGCAAACAAGAAACTCTGGGTGATTTCCCAGGCGGCTTAAAAGATATCAACACCAAAGATAAAACCGTGCGTGAAACTTTAATCGGCATTTTCTCCCGCTGGATCGATATCGGCGATTTCGACGGCTTCCGCATCGACACCTTAAAACATGTGGAGCACGATTATTTCTCTAATCCGGAAAACGGCTTTTGCCCGAACATCCGCAAACATGCCAAAGAGTTTGGCAAAGACAATTTCTTTATGTTTGGCGAAGCTTTCGACGGCAACGACAACCTTTTGGGCTCTTATACCCAGGGCGAAGGCGTGGACAGCGTCTTTTACTTTTCACAATATTATACGGTGTTTAGAGGTGCCATGCTGGGTAACGGCGACCGCACCTGCGAGATTGCCCGCCTGCACTGCCGGCGTAAAGGCTGCAGCAGTGACCCCTGCGGCGGCGGCGATGATTTTACTCAGCCAGTTTATAACAATGTTGGCAAAACCAATGGCCCAACCAGCGAAGACGGCCAACTCTTAAACTCTCAGCAACTGGTAGTAAACTTTATTGAAAACCACGATGTGGGCCGCCTGGCTTTCTTTATGGGTGCCGGCTGGAGCGATGATCTCAGAATGCAAGTTATCAAACAGGCTCTTGCCTACCTCATGTTTACCGAGGGCATCCCCTGCCTCTATTACGGCGTGGAACAAGGCTTCACCGGCGGTAACGACCCGGCCAACCGCGAGACCATGTGGCTGGATCGCAACTACACCACTCAGGAATTTAAAGACGGCCATTATCAAAGCGTCATGAAGAGCTATGACAGCACCGGCGACGGCATGAATGACACAGTCTGGCAGCCTTATGACACTAAAAACCCCTACTTTACCTGGATTAAGCAGCTAACTGCCATCAGAAAAGCCCATCTTGAGCTCTCACGCGGCGATTTTAATACCACTTACAGCACCACCGGCAGTAGCGGCAAAGACCACGGCATTTACGCTTTTGAGCGCACTTATGCCGGCAAAACCGCCGTTGCTGTCTTTAACTTTGATATGAATCAGGTAAGTGAAACCAGCGACGGCACCCAAAGTATGGCTGTCACCGCCACTCCGGGCACCACCTTTACCGATGCTCTCGATAGTAGCTACACCGCCACTGTCACCTCCGGCGGCTGCCCGGCCAAAGCCGGCCAGGGCTGCTTAAATGTTTCTGTCCCATCCCGCGGCGTGCGTCTCCTGCTTTACTAAACCTTAAGCTGTTAGGCCAAGATATACTCAAAGTTAGTTAGCTCCTCTGCCTGCGGCGCCCTCACCAAGGCCGTCAGAGCCAATTCTTACCGCGCGCTCCTCTGCCTGCGGCGCCCTCACCCCACAAGTCGTGGAAATTTGGCAGCTCGCCCTCTCCATTTTCACAAATAGAGAGGGCTCATCTATTTGAATTTACATGCTTTCTATAAACAACTACCGAGTCAGAGCCCGGGCCGGGGCGGCAGCCCCGGCTAAGCCAGAGGCGGCTACCCAGATCCGGTCTCAAGTGTGGCCTCTGGCTTTTAAGACAAAACAGGAGAGATATATTTTGTAACATGCCATAAATTCCAATATGAGCCAGACACCAAAAATCCGCGCGGGGCACCCAAAACTCAGATCTTAAAATTTATTTTATCTTAAAAAACATGGAGTTAATTTTTGGGAGGAGAGCATGTGGCAAAAACAGGAAAGCAGGATCTTCCTAGGCTTTATCATCAGAACTCACGCGCACCGCTACAATTACTTTTAATCACCATGGTTCTTTTTCCATATACGGCTTTGCAACGTTGAGGGATACGAATCACCGGCTAAAAAATACCAAGCGTAGCTACTTAAAAAACTGTCATCACCGAAAGCATCATTTAGCCACTCCAGCGGACCGCGCAAAATGCCATCAACTTTCATGCGAAAATCGGATTTCACTTTAAATTTGCGCACATAATTAAGGCAGGCGTCATCGTTATATTCTCGCGTGAAATTGCAAGTGATTTTAGAAACATAAGAATTTTTCTCCCAAGGTAGCAAATATATTTTGGTCCTTATGAGGGTAACATCTTTTTCTCCTCCATCTTTAAGAGGCAATTTGTGGTGTTCTTTTATTAAAGTTAAAATAAAGGCACTTGTTCCAAGTAGATCTTTTTCTTTCTTCAAAGTATATTGGCTATACTTACCTGTTGATAGCTGATATTCTGCCTCCCTGCGAAGGTTGCCTTCATTAAGTTCTCCATTCCATCTATGCATAAACTTGCTATTATCCTTCTCATGATCAGGAATATCAAACATAACAGAATCAATAGTTTCGCTTCCAGGATTGACGGAAATCACATCACTTATCTTACTTTTACCATGCCAGTCAATAAATTGATAAGGCGCCATATTTTCTCGAAAATAGTGATTATATGTTTCATCGATATATATATAAGTGTCCCCATATAGCGGGAAAGCGTAATCCCAGCCATCAGGCACCGGCACCATATAATAACTATAATTTAAGAAATAATTAAGCAGATGTGATGAAGAAGTTACCGGCACTTCTCCTGGCTCAGGAGCAGGTGTAGAGCATGCAGGAGCTATGAGAGATAAAATTAGGCATATTTTAAATAAAGACTTCATAATTCACTACCTTTTTGTTTTTTTATGGCTTCAGTATTCATACTGAGCCCCCTTAGGATAAGGCACGGTAATACTTACGCCTCCCCATTCAGCACCTTTTACATAGTGGGAAATTGCTATTTCGCCAACTTCCGCCTCATCTTCAGAGCAGGCAGGCAGCAGTAATAGAGCCCCAAAGAGCAAAGCAAAGGCGGATAGTAATTTAGCTTTCATTGTGCACCTTCTTGAACAGTATTCAAATTATCCTTAAACTCCTTATGTAATACCATTCCTTCAGTCAGAATGTTTGCTTCACCGGCCCCCTGCTGGTTTAGCGCACTACTGCTGCTTAGAATTGGGATATGTATACAAATAACACTCCTCGCCCATATCGCCATCCACAACGTTTTTGGCATATCTCTGAAGATGTTTAACCAAAGCTGATTCAGAGCGAATTGTTTGGATAAAAAACGCGTGATTAAATGCTTCCCAATAAACCTGGAAATCAGATACTAATTTAAATTTCCTGGCATAATTCAGGCAGGCGTCATCATTATATTTTCTGGTAGTAAGACAGGTTATTACCACTGTACCGGTGTTCATCTTATTGACAGCTGGTATATAGATAGAAGTCTCTTTAAGGGTAGTTTCTTCTGTTGAGCCATCATCGAGGAGTACCGGATATGAATCTTTTATCAAAGTGCCAACATAGGCATCATTACCCAGCCAAGTGGTTTTTTTATACTCAAAACGGTCATATTCTCCTTGCGCTATGCGATAATCGGCTGAGGCTCGAATCTTCTTTTCAAAAAAGCGCTTTTCTCCAATTTTTTCTTTTTCTGAGTAATCAAAATCTTTACCTAATTTAAATTCATGTACATAGTCATTTGGTGGCTCAATAGTTCTATTAATAGCAATAGCATCTATATGAGGAGGCAGATACTGTCCGTTCTTAGTTAATGACTTTTGGATGGCCCATTCACGAGTAAGTGGGTGTTTATTGCCTTCCAACAGAAAAGCATAGTCAAAAGGTGGTATTTTTTCTGTTAAAAAGGCGGTTCTTTCAATTGGAAAAGTTTGCTCATAACGGCACTCATAGTGGGCTTTGGCTGGAAAGGGAATGAGTAAATTTGTTCTAGTACTTTCAAAAGCTCGGTGATAGCTAGCTATAGGTATTTCCCCAGGCCCATCGGGAATATCTTCGTTGCCACAAGAGGTTAAAACAAGCAACATACCAATAATTAAAGCATAACGGCCTATTGATTTCATACTATATCACCGTAGCCAACTTGGGCTTTTTTTGCCTCCAGAGCATTTAACAAATCACCAAGTGTTTGTTCGATTATTTCATCAGAATGGTAGCCATCAGGAATATATTTTTGCACTATCTCAGAGAGAGCTGGCATTAATATCGCTTTAAGTTCTTCTTTATTTTCAATAGGTATTTTATCAAGAGGATTTAACTTTTCTAACTTGGAAAGAATAACTTCTTCCACCCCTATAGTTATGATTTTGGCCGTATTCTCTTGGGTGCTCAATTCGTTACTTCCTGCGCGAGATATAGCTTCAGCAGTTTTTATAGCCACAGAAGATATGGGCAGCAAAAGCTCTGGTAAAGCAGCTGCTATGCCAACTCCAGTGGCCATGCCGCCCATAATGTTATAAATCATATTCCAGTTTTCTTTAACCTCTTTGTGTAAAGCCATTCCTTCAGTGAGAAGATTTTTATCACGAAGTAACACCCCAAATTCTAAGGCCTTTTTCTGCAAAGAATGAGGGTATTCTTCTATCCAAAGTTTTGGATCGTTTGTCGCAATAGTATTTACACCAGCATTTTTATACCCAGCTCCATATGCTTGGCTAAAGCTTTTAGCATGTTCTAAGCGTTTGTTTTCAGCAGGCGAAAGCTCGTTTTTCTTGCCAAGATCAGCTATATCCGCATTGGCTTTATCTAAAAGTTCTTGCGCTGTGTGGCGGCAAAGCGCCTTTGAAGCGCCCATTGCCAGTTCTTTGGCAAATTTCTGTGACAAGTTATTAATTTTTTTCTTTTCGACTGGAGTTTTTTGCTGATAACCTTTTTTTTGCTGAAAGGCATGCTGCAGTAAAAAAGTAAGATCTTCTATGGTGCAGTCTTTAAACTGTTTATAAAAACCTATTTCATTGTATTTGACTGCTTGCGTTATGATGCCGCCTATTTGCGATGGCCTTTCTAGTTTACTTACCAACTCTTCTGCCACCTTGGCAACATCAGAATGCAGGAGTTCTTGCTGATGTTGGGTTATTAGAGTAGCTTCTATCTTATTATCTGCATTGTTGTCCTTGTTGTTAAAAATTTTTTTGAACATGGAGCGCAGAGAATTTTCCGAATCTGACTTAATACCGCAATTAAGACTGGTTTGGCACTGTTTGTCATTGCCAATAAGCAGATTATTTGGCGTTTCATTTATTATCAACATATCTATGGAATCAGGTTGGCGACATGCTGGGGTACTCTTCTGGCAATTTGGAGAGGCCTTCGTTTGCTTGTTGTCTGTTTTCAGAAAATTGTCTTGTTCAATATTGCAAAATGGAGAATAGCCATTTGTACTTGGTGATTGTCCAATAGAATTATTCATCTTGATACCTCAATTTTATCATGTGGTTGTAATAGCACAGGTTCACATAAATAAGCTGATTACATATTCCGGCGCCAGATTTTCACCACATAATATGGGGCAATATGTCTATATGCCGTTCCACTACCAGTAGAAGTGACAGTAACAGAACCACTCGGTTTGGCAGACATAGTAAAGTTATAAAGCTTGTAACCAGAACCGGAGTTTCGGCTCCATTCTATATTGCCTGCTTCTGTCGAAAAAACACCTGTTGTGCCACTGGGTGTAGTATTTTGATCAGAACGCCCTACAAGTCCACCAAAGGTACCTTTAATTTGATTGCCGCTAAATGTAGCCGTATGTGTATGTGAAGGCAGATTGGCTTCTGACAAAGTAATGTTATTGGTTCCGCCCTCTTTTCGAACGGCACTATATTCAGTAATGCCATTAATTTGTCCAACCAAAGTTGCGCCCTGAGCAATTTCAATCCAATTGCCACCAAACTTAGTGTTTGGGTGGTCATTTGTTACTGAAATATATACACTGCCAACCGGATAGATAAGGTCAACCAGAGCGGCTTTTAGCTTTTTCTGATCCAGCTTGGCCACATCGATAGCTGCATCATCGGCAATATCGATGTTTTTTATAGTTCCATCTGTTATTTTAGCAGAAGTAATAGAATTATCGGCTATTTGAAATGTAGGAATAGCCCCACTGGCTATGTTTACCGCCTGAATACAGCCTTTACATTCCAAAGCATAGGCTATGGTGGCTTTATCGGCTAAAGTGGCCGTGTCGGCTTTGGTGGCCGTGTCGGCTAAAGTAGCTTTATCGGCTAAAGTGGCCGTGTCAGCTAAAGTAGCCCTATCTGCTATAATAGCTTTGGTTGCTGTGTCAGCTAAAGTAGCTTTATCGGCTGTCGTAGCTTTATCGGCTATCGTAGCTTTATCGGCCTTAAGTGCGCTATCGGCTGTAGTAGCTTTATCGGCCTTAAGTGCGCTATCGGCTGTAGTAGCTTTATCTGCTGTAGTAGCCTTATCGGCTTCCAAGGCCTTATCAGCTGTAGTAGCCTTATCAGCTGTAGTAGCCTTATCGGCTGTGGTAGCTTTATCGGCTGTGGTAGCTTTATCGGCTGTGGTAGCTTCATCGGCCTTAAGTGCGCTATCGGCACTGGTGGCGTGCCCGGCTTCCACAGCTTCATCGGCCAGCTCGGCTTTGGCAGCCACAATAGCATACGGCATTGCTCTTATAGCTATGCGCGGTTTTAATACTTCTTCACCAATTTTAATGCCCAAATAAAGCTCTTTAGCGCTAGCAATTTTATCGACATCTATGCCATCTATCGTGATTGCATAAAATCCATTCTTTACTGTTACTACATCGCGCTTACCACAAAGCGCTTCGGCATTATCATCACTGCCTGAATAAATTGTGGCCTCGATAGTGCGATCAACATCGTTAATAGGCTGTCCGTTTTGCATAATGCGGCCCTGATGGGTAAAAGAGAGCGGAACTCCGGCATAGGCCGGCGCTGCTATCCCAATAAGAGATACAATAACAGCTAAAAAACATACCTTATTCATAAAAAACCTCCTTATGGTTTATTAATTCCAAGAGCCGTTACTTATAGTAACCGTGAGACCGTTGCTACCTTCCATAATGCCTGTGCCAACACCTTCAACCACTTCAACAGCAATATCACCAGCAGCATTCTCAAAACGTCCGCCCATTGGCGTAAGTACATAAGCGGAACTGCCGCGGGCGGTTTGGGCAAATACCGTGGTAAACGAGGAGACAAATGGCTGAGATAACGGAATATAACTGCGTGATCTAAGTAATTCATTTATAGTCAACTGGTAGGTTGAGCCGCTTTTTAAGAGATTATTGGTTTTTATTAAAAGTTTATCTTCCAGTACTTCAACCGAGAGCGGCACGCTTTCGTTCTGAGTGCGTTTTAAACTAACAGCGCTGGAGGCATCTTCGGCCGAAAGCGGGGCGCTAAAACGCACCGTAATAAGCTGCGTAGTCAGCGGCACATTTTGGGCACCGTCAAAGGGCTCCACTGCGGTCACACAAAAATCAGCATATTTGCGGCAAAAATTATTCTCGCAGCGATTACATACCCCCGGGCAATCAGAGGGAACTTTGCAAAGCCGCCCCTCCGGGCATACCCCATTGGGACATGTCTCTTCCGGTGCTTCTCCGCTATATGTCGGTGGGGTACTGCATGAAACACAGGTTAACGAAAAAACGAAAACAAAGGCACAAAAGCCATAGCGCGTGGTGCTCATCTCGTCCTCCTTTGGTGCATTGGAAAACTGCGGCGGAGTATATAGCTCTGGATTTTAAATTGTCAAGATATTTTTTATATAGGTAGCTTTACTGATTATTTGATTGAATTTCTTAATTTTTATTCAGCTTTGGCTTCGGCGGCGGCCGGCTTTTCTTCTTTTTTGGCTTCCGGCGGCAAAGGAGCAACTTCGCCCTTTAAAAGGGCCAGTTCGCTGACAGAGTTGTAATAGCGCTTTTGCCAATCGGCCAATTTATCTTCGGCGAGTTCCGCTTTGCCTTTGGCAATAATATCGGCCTGGCGATAATCTTCAATACGCCGTTCCATGCGCGAAAGGGAGCGCTTCAAAGCAGTGCGCTCTTCGGCAAGTTCTTTATTTTTAGCTTTGATAGCCTTTAATTCTTCTTCAAGAGCGGCAATGCGCCCCTCAAGAGCCGGGTCTTTAGCCGCTTTTGCCGGCGCCGGTTCTTTGGCAACCACTTCATCTTGAAGGGCTTTTTCTGCTTTTTTGGCTACTTTGCCGGCTGTTGCTTTAACATTTTCGAGTTCGCTCTTTAGCTCTTCGCGCTCAGTTCTAAGCTGCTCCAGCGAAGCATAAACTTTGTTAAATTCATTATTGCGAATATCAAATTCTTCTTTTTGTTTATTAAGAGCTTTTTGTAAATCGGCGATTTCTTGTTTTATTTCGTCGTTTTTACGGCGCGATTTAGACAGCTTTTCGCGATATTCCTGAATATTGCCGCTGTTACTCCGGCTGTCTTCTTGCACTTTTTGCAAATTGCTTTTGAGCTCTTTTATTTGATCATTAAGAACATCCTGTTTGGCTTTTAGCTCATAAGTTATTTTGTTTTTGCCATTTAAGATAATGGTCAGCACCACTACTACTATACTGGCTAGTGCAACTAATCCCCACACTGCTTCTACTGGCATGATTCACCTCTTTTAAAAATAGGATTTACCAAAAGAGCCGTTAAGAGCCGGCTCACCGCTCATCAGGTACAATAACAATATAGCGCTCATCACCATCGCCTGTCGAGTGGGTAGATACACCGGGATACTCTTTTAAGGCCATGTGCACAATACGCCGCTCACCGGCCGGCATGGGTTTTAACTCAATAGTATGGCCGGTATCTATAGCTTTATTAGCCATTCTGATAGCCATTTGCGTGACAATATCACGCCGCCGTTCGGTATAATCATCAACATCTACCAGCACTTCCGGTGCTGCGCCGTGGAAATGTTTTTGCAGCATTAAAGTTAAAAGCATTTGCATAGCATGCAAAGTATCGCCATGGCGGCCAATCAAGAGGCTTTCATCGTTTCCTTTAAGAGAAATAAGCGGCACACCATCGCGTTCGCTCACAGTTATGGTTATGTCGGCCCCCATTAAATTAAGCAATTTACCAATGAGTTCACGGGCCACATTCACGGTCTCTTCCGGCGTAGGCGCCGCCACAGCTGCTGTTTCCTCTTTTTTGGTTTCGATGTCACTCATAATAATACCTCCACTAGGGTTAAGATGCTTTATAAGTTTTGTTGATATAAAGCTGGTGCAAAATACTCAAGATGGAATTAACCAGTGTATAGAGCACCAGAGCACTGGGCAAAGCAAACATAATAAGGGTTAAAAACACCGGCATAGTGTACATCATCACCTTCATTTGCTGATTTTGCTGGCTGTTATTGCTGGGCGACATAAATTTTTGTTGCAAAAAGGTCATCAGCCCGAGAGCAATGGCCAAAAAAGGTATCGGCTCTTTGAGAGAAAGGTCGCTAATCCAGAGGAATGGCTGCTGATAGAGCTCAACTGCCGAACCGATAGCCCGGTAAAGTGCCACATAAATGGGCATTTGCAAGAGCATAGGCAGGCAGCCGGTCATCAGCGGATTAAAATGCTCCTCTTGATAGAGTTTCATCATCTCCCGCGTTTGGGCTTCCTGATCGTTGGCATAGCGCTTTTTAATTTCTTCCAGCTTGGGTTGCAATTTTTGCATGGCCCGCATAGAGAGCATATTTTTATGATTAACCGGAGTTAATATGAGTTTTACTACCAGAGTAAGCAAAATAATAGCGAGGCCGTAGCTGCCGGTCCAGTCATGGAAAATCCCCATCAGCCAGAGCATGGGCTTAGCTAAAAAGGCCAGAGGTATGCCCCAGAGCACATAATCAACCGATTCTTCGAGAGCCATATCAGCCATATCAAAGGATTTTTGCATTTTGGGGCCGATAAAAGCACGGTAATTAATGGTGGTACTGGCACCCGGCGCTATATTGCGGCTATCCATAATATAAGATATTTCCGCATAAGCCTCGTTTGTCTTCTTATGTAAGTGACAAACACCGTGGGGCAAAGGAAAATCCGGGCTGGGGCCAACAGCCGCCAGGAAATATTGCCGATCGGCGCCGACCCAGCGAATATTACCCTGATATTCTTCGTCTTTTTCCACTTTTTTGGCTGGCTTTGCCTCCAAATCTTTATCAAGAAGGCACTTTAAAGTGAGCACATCAATAGCTGGAGCCATAAAAGTGCTCTCATGGAGGCTCTCAAAGCCTTCCACTGTCACCTCGGGAATAATGGGCAGAACAACTCGCGAACGGTTGGTAATTTTTGCTTCCACATCAACGATATAGCTATCTTTGTGCTTATAGCGCAAATCAACTGCCAGCTGTTTTGTCTCGCTGTGCAAAATTATTTCATCGCTACTCTTAGCCAGCACTTTATAGCCTTTGGGCATTTCGATATACTCGCCCAAAGTAAGGCGGAGCTGCTCATTCGGCACCATGGAAACCGGCTGCCCGGCCACCTCTTTTATATCCCCCTGAGCTTTGTCTTTAGGCAGCTCCTCACCAAGGCGCATGGTAAAATCTTTTAAATTCCAGGTAGTAAAGGTGGCATTCTTATTGGAAATGGCAATATCGCCGGCCGCGGTTGAGAAGGGATAAAACTCTTCTATAAAAGGTTTGGCGGCTATAGCAGCTGAAGCTGCGGCTGGGCTATCGCTCGCGCCATCGGTTACGCTGTCGGTTGAACCATCGCTCCGCGCATCAGCGCTTTGCAAAGCGAGCGCCGGGATAAAAGAGGGCGCCACGGCCTTGGCGGAAAGTGTCTCCGTAGCGGCATCGAGAACAGCTGCCGGCTCCGCTTCTGGGGCGGGGAAAAGAGCTTTCCAGCCCACCCAAATTGCTAAAATAATAATAGTAGTAAGAAGGATGCGACCTTCCTGATGTTGTTCATTCATGGTACGGGATCATAGCCTCCGGGATGAAAGGGATGGCATTTTAAAATACGCTTTAAGCCGAGGAAAAAGCCGCGCACAAAACCATAGCGTCTAATAGCTTCATAAGTATATTGCGAACAAGTGGGGCGAAAGCGACAAACTGGCGGTTTTAAAGGAGAAATATAGCGTCTGTAAAAAGTAATAAGGAGCAGCGCCAGCCTAGCCGGCAGGGAGATAAGGAGAGTTATAAGGCTCTTATTTTCCTTTTCTTCCATGCTCACTCTCTTTGTCTGCCGCTCGCCATGAGGCCAGCCTTTTTAAAAAGGCGCTCGCTATCTTTAGCCAAATCAACAAAAGTGGCTTTAAGAGAAGCCGGTTTGGCAATAAGCACAATATCGGCCTCTTTTGTGGCCAAAGCTCTAAGTTCCCGCCCCAAATGTCTAAGCCGGCGGCGCAATAAATTGCGCTCATGCGCCAGGTGGGAAACCCGCTTACTCACAGTAAGGCCGACCCTAAGGCCCTGCCCACTTGCCGTTTCGTAAACATAAAGCACCACATAGCGACCGGGATAACGCTTTCCCTCAGCTTGCGCAGTAAGAAACTCTACCCGCTTAATCAAACGGGCAGTGCGGGGAAAACAGGCTCTTGTCATGCTCTTAGCGGTGCAAAGTAACCCCAGCGGTTACCGCATAGAAAGCGGAGACTTACTTGGTGTAAATGGTAGCAGCCAGATTTTTGCGACCTTTGGCCCGGCGGCGACGAATAACATTGCGCCCACCGGCGGTAGCCATACGAGCTCTAAAGCCTAATCTGTTAATGCGGCGGCGATTATGAGGTTGAAATGTCCGTTTCATTTTATCTCTCCATTCAGGCTAAATTAAAACGTTACATAAGCCATTGGCCAACATGGAGGCCAACTGGTGGCGCTATGTTACGCAATAATAGCCTTTTGTCAATATATATTTAGTTTTTTGTGGCCAAAGAAATGGTTTTAAAGCTCTTTATCAGGCGCCGAGCCGTTTCCAGAGCGCCTTGGCCAATTCGCGAGCTTTAGCATGAGCCTCAACTTCGTCGATAGTGGTTAACTGGCCATCTTTTAAAAGCACTTTACCGTTTACAATGGTATGCTTAGCGGTGGTATAACGCACGCCGAAGAGGAAATGGCCGAGGAAGTTATTTACGGTAATGGGCGTTGGGGCCAAATAATCAAAAACGGCGATATCGGCTACCGCTCCCGGAGTAAGTTCACCGAGAGTAACGCCAAAAAGTTTGCTGCTAAAATCAATATTACCATCAAAGAGCAAAGTGCCGCTCTCTATAAAGCCCACGCCGGGATCTTTGGTCACCAGCCGTTGCAACATGGAGACAGTGGTGGCTTCCTGGCGGATATCGCCGCTCATACCGTCGCTACCCAGACCCACGCGCACTCCATGCTCCAGCATTTGAATGATGCGGGCGGCACCAACGGCATTATTCATATTGGATTGGGGATTGTGCACCACAAAAGATTTAGTCTCGGCAAGCAGTTCAATCTCTTCATGATCGACATGAATACAATGGGCACAAATGGTCTTGGATCCCAGCATACCAAAATCGGCCAGGCGGCGCAAAACGCGCTTATTGTAATGGGTTAAATTATAATCCTGGTCGGCTTGGCCTTCGGCGCAGTGCACATGGTAACCGATACCCACATCACTGCCGGCTTCGGCGCATTGTTCCAAGCTGCTGTCGCTCAAAGTAAAAGCGGCATGGAGGCCAAAAAGCCCCTGCATCATAGTGGGGGTTGTCTCACGGCAATGTTTGGCAAAAGCCACATTTTCATTAATACCCTCTTTCATTATGTCGAGGCCGTCGCGGTCGGAAACTTCATAACAGGTAGCGAGGCGCAGCGGCACCTTTTCCGCCGCTTTGGCAATAGTAAAAAGCGAGCCGGTGACGGCATGGGGGCTGGCATGGTGATCCAGCATGGTGGTGGCGCCGGCACGCACCGCTTGAATCATCGGGAGTAGTGCCGAGTAATATATATCATCTTGGTTCAACCCTTTATCTAGCTTCCACCAGAGATTTTCCAAAATATCGGTAAAAGTTTTGGGAGTGGGGCCGAGCGGGGCCATACCCCGGGCAAATGTGCTGTAAAGGTGCATGTGGGAGTTGATGAGGCCGGGCATAACAAGGCGCCCTTCCGCATCCAGTTCTTCATCGGCTTTACCTTGCCAGGAGCCGCTTGGGCCAACAGCCAAAATTTTGCCCTCGCTGATAATTACCTCGCCGTTTTCAATAATCTGGGGATTTTTGCCCATTGTGGCCACAACACCGTTTTTCAGCCGAATAACCTCACTCATACACACTTCTCCGTTGTTATTGGCTCTCGCTATTGAGAGCGGGAAGTATCATAATGGATTCATTATAAAAGTGAAGAGCTTATTCTTGTATTTTATATATTATTGCCGGAAAAGCCGGAGAGGGAGGATTTTTTAATTACTTTTTCGCTGAGGCTTTTTTAGCGGGAGCTTTCTTTACTTCTTTTTTGGCCGGAGCGGCTTTCTTGGCCGGAGCGGCAGGAGCTTTTTTAACTTCTTCTTTTTTGGCGGGGGCCGCTTTTTTTGCCGGAGCAGCCTTCTTTACTTCCTCTTTTTTGGCCGGAGCGGCTTTCTTGGCCGGAGCGGCAGGAACTTTTTTAACTTCTTCTTTTTTAGCGGGGGCAGCCTTTTTCGCCGGGGCCTTCTTTGCTGCTTCTTTTTTAGGATCTTCTTTCTTTATTTCAACCATGTCTTCCAAGCGGGCTTGGAGGCCGATTTGAATCATAAGAGCCAATTCTTCTGGCGCGGATATATCATCCTCTTTGGCAAAATCTTCAATCATAATGAGTAGTTCTTCAGGCATTTCAATGCTTAAAGTAACAAATTTGCTCTCTTTAATTGCTGCGCTTTGTTTACTACTCTTACTACTTGATTTTTTTGCTGTGGCCATATTTTGACTCCTTTAGCCATAAAGACTTGCCGGCACCTAACCCACCATGGTGGCCGCCCAGGCAAGAAACATAAGCAAAATTTTAACAAAGTATTGGTATAAGTGCAATAGAAAAGGGGCGCTAATTTTTGATTTTTTTAAAAATAACGATTAGCAGATTTTAGCGGAAGCTTTTAAGAGCGAGAAAAGTATAATTACTTGATATTCTGAGCGCCGTATTTAGCCATAGCGCCGAAGAGTTGATACATCTCCTCACGCGGATAGTGGTTGGCATACATACTGACATTGGTTTGAATGGTACCCACCTGATTCATACCGAGAGCCGAACGGAATTGGTTGGCCGGGGAGTTGGGGTTGAAATCAGTCTTTTCGGTGTAGCTGACATTTAAGAAGTTTTTCAGATAATTTTGGTTGATTTTGGTGCCGAAAGCTTTGGGATCGGTCAGGTTGATATTGCCATCGAGGCTCTCGTAATCATCTTCGATATCTTCAAAATCAGCATAGCGGATATATTTCACGCTGGGGGAGACGGTGTAAGAGAAATCGCCCTTGCGGTTAAGGAAGAAGACATTGTTATCAACTTTAACTTTTTTGGTTTTGTCGTTGCCCTTACTCATATCAACAGCGGACATGACGGTGAGGCCAAAGATGTTGTGGTGGAAGTTGCAGCTGAAGTCTGATTCGCAGCGCACGCCGTAGCCCATATCGCCAAGGTCATTCAGGCGGCTCCAAGTGAAGAGGACGGTGTTGTTGGCTACTTCCAGATTGGCAGCGTGCACTTTGGGCGCACCCTTTTTGGCCCAGGGATCAACAAAGGCGCCAAAGACACTGATGGCCTGCATACGGATGTTCATAAAGACATTGTTTTTAACAGTGAAGGTGCCCTTGGGGAAAGAGCTTTGGACACCAAAGTTGTCGCCGTTGGCAAAGAGGCAGTTCTGCACAGTGAAGTTGCCTTCGCCGCCGGTGCCGTCAACGTGGAGGAGGGCCCGCTCACGTGAGGAGAATTGGGCTTCCTGAGTGGGGTTGTCGATGGTGTTGCCCTTGGCGGGGCCGGTGGGAACCAGCATACCGAGAGCAAAGCCTTCCGGTTTACCTTTATTGGGGTGATAGGTATTGGAAAAAGCCTCGTCGATGGTGAGCCCGTCAACCACCACGTTGTAGCCTTTCTTGCCGCTAAGTTTGTAGGCGAGAATACCGCGGCCGGTGCCTTGGTCGGGGTTATTGGCGTTCATGGGTTGCAAAACGGTGGGGTTCTTAATAGGGTCGCGGGAGCTGAAATCATTGGTATAACCACCGATAATGTTAACCGGCTCATTGACCTCAAACCAACCCTGCTTGGCTTTGCCCTGATAAATGCCGCCGGCTACGTGAATTGTGTCACCGGCCTTGGCTTCGGCAATGGCTTTGAAAAGGTTTTTGTAAGGTGCGGCTTTGGTGCCGGCGTTGTCGCCTTTGTTTTTGCCTGTTTCAATAGAAACATAAATGTCGGCAGCCTGAGCAGTGGTGGCGCCCATCATAATGATGGCCAGAGCGGTTAGAAACGAGTGAGACTTTTTCATTAGGGAGACCTCCTTAATAGATGCTTTACCATAAAGCATGCGGGTGAGGATTATGCACAAACTGCCTCTAAATGCAATAGACTTATGCAAGCCGCCATATTCGGGGAAAGTCCACTCTATAAACGCTCTTTCAGCCTAAAAGATACTCCCAGAGCGGCCCCTTTTTGCCCCGTTTTTCGCGGAGACGGCGCATGACAGCGCTATGATCTTCATCGGGGAAAATCCAGGGGCGCCCGCTCTTTTTGGCGAGTTCCTTGCAGTAATCCAAATCTATAGGTATTTGATAATACTTAGGAATAATCAAAGGATCATCTTCTTTGATATAGCCTTCTTTGATAGCCAGCCTTTGGAGCGGCGTATGTGGATAGATGCGCATCCCAAAAAAGGGGAAGAAAGCGGTGCGCGGCAAAAGGCGGGAGTGCTCCATGGTTTCGGCAACAGTCGCCGCTGTTTCCCCCGGCCCGCCCAAAATAAGAAAATGAGCCTGGTAAATATCGGCCTCGGCGGCTATTTGCGAAGTTTTCAGCACATCGGCAAAGGTAAAATCCTTGCCATAACTTTTGAGCACGCTATCGGAAAGCGACTCGGTGCCCCACTCAATATGTGTGAGTCCGGCCGCTTTTAAGAGCTGCAAAAGCTCCAAGGTGATATTTTCCGGTGCAAAATAACCGCCCCAGCGCAGCTTTAGCCTTTTATTTACAATAGCCTCCCCGAGCTCCCAAACATAATCCGGCAAAAGTGTAAAAAGCGAATCGGTAAAAAAGACATAATCATAACCATGGGCAACGAGATAGGTTAGGCTCTCCACCACGCGTTCCACTGGCATAGAGCGCACAGTGCGCCCTTCTATAACCGGATAAGTGCAATAAATACAATGTTTTGAGCAACCGCGCCTGGTTTGCAGATTCACCATGCCGCCCTTTAACCAATACCAGGGCATGAGCTCTTCATCGTATATGGGGCAGTAGGGCAACGCGCTCATGGGAGTAAAAGGATTGGTTTTTATTTCTCCGGCCGCCTCATAATACAAAAGGCCGGAAACACCAGCAAGACTTTGGCCGCCGGCCAGCGCCGCGATTAAATCCGGCAGTGATTTTTCGCCTTCGCCGCGCAGGCCGAAATCAAGGCCAAGACGCCTGAAGAGCTCCGGCCCAAAGATGGAAAAGCCGGCTCCGCCGCCGATAATTTTGGCCTGTGGCAAAACTTCGCGGGTAGCGCTTATAAGCTCGCGGTATGCTTCAACAAAAGCTTCGGGATTTAGCGAATTGGCACCGTCGATATTTCTAAAAGAGATAGAGACAAAATCGGGAGCAAAAGCGGCCAAAGCTGCCCGGTAAGCCGCATTATCCAGCTTATTCAAATCAAGTGATAAAAGCTCGGCTTGCGGCAAACGGGCTTTAAGAGCTGCCGAGAGATAGGCGAGAGCCAGGGGATAAACGGGATATGGGTCAATGAGCCTGTTGGCCGATACCAAAACAATTTTCACTATTTCTCCTAATGCTGCCCCCAGCCTCTAAAGCGGATAAAGCGGGCAAATCTATCAATAAAAAGATTAATGGGCTGCAATTCGAAAAGTGCCGGCGACTCATGGCGGGCAATATAGCAGGTGGTAATGTTTTCATAAAAAAGATTTGTGAGTTCCGGCGGAAAGCTTATCTCGGCCGGCGCAAATTCCTCACCGCGGCGCTCGGCCCCTATGGCATTAAGCAAAAGCTGCATAAAAACGGCTTTTAAATATTCAAAAGCAAGAGAGGATATTTGCGTAGCGCCAAGAGCTATTTTCATTATAGCAAAATCTTCAGTAAATTCAGGGGAATATTCATCAAATTCGGCACTTTGCAATACCATTTTTCCCCCCTCAGCATCTATTTCCAAATCCGGCAGGGAGAGGTCAAACAAACTGCCCAAAGGGTAACCGATGTAGGAATTTATGGCATCAAGAGCCTCGGCGCCGTTGCTATAATGCTGAGCTACGGCCCCGTAACCGACAGAGCGCACCACACTATCTGTCCATTTACCGAGTTTCAGTTCCAATTTGGCACTTATTGTCAAATAGGCATTTTTTACTGCCGGCTCGGCCCAGCGTTTTTGTAAGTATTCGTATTTATGCGCCAGCTCCGGATTATCCGCATTTAGAGCGCTATTTTTAGAAAGGCGTTCCACACCGCCATCCACCTCTTTATTATATATAGCCTCTTTTAAGCGCTTGCTGTTTTGGCTCTCGGCGGCAGCTTCCAGCTTTTGCTGCACCAGCGCCGCTCTATCAAGAGTAGCTTCGGCTTTTTCCGCCGCTTTAAGGAGCTTTTCTTTGGGGGAGCGCATGGCGGCAATGGAGCTCTCTTCGCGGGCCAGGCGCTGTGCTTTTAAACGCTCAGCCTTTTCGGCGGCCGCTTTTTCCGCTAAAAGGCGGGCTTTTTCTTTGGCTGAAAGGGGCTTTTCCGCCACTTCTTCCCGGCGAATCGGCGCTTCACGCGCAAGAACACTGCGCCCCCCGGAATGCTGGCGCTCCTCCACCCGCTCTTTGGCTTCTTCCAATTTCTTTTTGGCCGCTTTACGCCGTTCTTCCAGGGATAAGATTTCCACAAATTACTCCAAAGTGGCTAAAAACTGCCCCAGAGCATTAACTACTTCGTCGGCCGAAGCCGGGGCATTCATATCGGTAATATCTAATAATTCCAAGGGAATAGGATCCAAAAAACGCGAAGGAGTGCGCTTTTGCTCCTTGCCTCTTATGAGGCGCTTATCGGCTCTCGTCATAATGAGCTCATCTTTAGCCCGCGTAATACCCACATAGCAAAGGCGCCGCTCTTCGGCTATATCGGTAATTATGGCATCGGTGGCGTGCGGGGAGAGCGTGCGCTCATGAGGCAAAAGCCCCTCTTCCAGCCCCATCAATATAACATGACGAAATTCCAGCCCTTTAGCTCCGTGAAGCGTGGAGAGAGTAACCCGCTCACCGCTCTCTTTTTCTTCACCCACTTCCACATCCATTAAGGAGACGCGATTAATAAATTCCTCCAATAGCGGCTGATTTACCTCGCGCATATAAGCTTGCAAACTTTCCAAAAAGCCGAGGACATTACCCCAACGGGCCTCAAAGGCCTTGCCGCTGCCGCCGGCTGTGGCCGTTTGAATATCTTCATAGAGGCCGATGGCTTTGATATATTCTTCCATCACCTCATCTAACTTGCGATTTTTATGCAGAAATTCATCTGTAAAATGCTTTATGAGGCTAAGAAAATCACTAATCGGTTTCAGCGCTCTATCTTTATCGCCTAAAATTTCCGGCGCTTTTTCCACTGCCTCTATCAGGAGCTTATGCTCGCTTTCGGCCCAAGCCGAGAGCTTATTCAGCGTCACTGCCCCAATACCGCGGGCCGGATAATTGATAACCCGCCTAAGGCTTATTTCTTCACCGTAATGGGTGATGAGTTTTAAATAGGCCAAAAGGTCTTTAACCTCTTTTTTATCAAAAAAGGAAGTGCCGCCGATAATTCTATAGGGCACTCTTAAAGACCTTAGCTCTAATTCCAGGGGGCGGGCTGTCAAATTGGAGCGGTAGAGCACAGCAATATCACTTGGGCGATAACCATCGCGAACAATTAAGGAATCAATGTGCTCGGCTACCCAGCGGCATTCGCAGTCACCGTCGCGCTGGATGACAAGGCGCACTTTGGGGCCGGCATCGCGCACGGGAATCATGGCTTTGGGGTGGCGATCTTTATTTACCGCTATCACTTTGTTGGCCACTGCCAAAATGTGGCCATGGGAGCGATAATTGCGCATGAGATAAATTATTTTCGCCCCAGGGAAATCATCGGAAAAATTAAGAATATTCTGCACCTTAGCTCCGCGCCAGCCATAGATGGCTTGGTCGTCGTCGCCAACGACACAGACATTTTTATGCTCGCCGGCAATGGCTTTTAAAAGGCGCATTTGCGCTGTATTGGTATCCTGATATTCATCGACAAGCACATATTGAAAGCGCTCGGCCCAGCGGCGGCGGCAATTTTCATCCGCTTCCATCATCATCGTGGGTTTTACTACCAGATCGTCAAAATCATAAGCCGAAAAGGCGGTCATTTGCTCCAAATAAAGGGGATAAAGCTCTATGGCCGCCGCTTCATATTCATCGCTACTAGGGGTTATTTCCAAATCCTTAGGCAGAATAAAGTCGTTTTTATAGCCGCTGATACGCGTTAAAACCGCTTCCAAATCCAGTGAGCGCTCAAGTTGATAACGGCGCACAATCTCTTTTAAGCAAGAGAGCTGGTCGCTACTGCCGTAAACGGTAAAAGGGCGGGCATTTTCCGCCAGTTTGGCTTCGGCTTTGAGCATTAAAAGACCAAGACTGTGAAAGGTGCTCATAGTCACCCGGCTCGCTTTGCGCCCCACCATACTTTTAAGGCGGTGCTTCATCTCATTGGCCGCTTTATTGGTAAAAGTCACCGCCAGAATATTTTGCGGAGCTATACCGTTATCAATCATCTCGGCAATGCGGTGCGTGATAACCCGCGTCTTACCGCTCCCGGCCCCGGCCAGCACCAAAAGCGGGCCGTGAATAGTGGTAACGGCATCAGCCTGTTCCGGATTTAAATTATTAAGCCAACGTGATGCCATAATGCGCCCTTAGCGCCCTTCTGCTTGGGCCTCGGTCGCCGCATCTAAAATATTGCCCCTAATTTCGGAGCCGGTATTTAAAAGAGCCAGATCTTTAATAGCGCTGATAGAAAGTTGCGGTTCTCCGCGAAAAGTGCCGACGACAAAACGGCCGCTTAGCTCGGCTCCAGCGCCCCAAGAGAGAGGCAAAACCGGCTCCAGCATGGCATTCCAAATAATGAGATCCATCGCACTCGTGCCATCGCTCACTGTAAAGCGCCAGGGCCTACTGGTGTGCGCTCCGGGCTGTTGCACACTTAAAACCTGCACTTTTAATTTAACAGCCCCGCGAATACCCTCTTCTCTTATTTGCTGCAAACTCTTTTGCGGCAGCTCCTGCTCTTTGATAACAAGAGTATCCGCATCTTTCATCACCAAATAATAATCGCCGTAAGCATCGCTCTGCACCGTACCGGCTACTGTCACCACATCGCCAAGGCGCGGCACTTTGTCATGTAAAACCAAATCGCGAGCCATATTTTTATGGGCTTTAACAGCTATGGAGCCGCTCTCATCGTCTATAAAAAGGGTAATTTCGCCCACCCCGTCGGCCCGCTGAATAATCCGGGCATCACGCACCAAAGTGCCGGAAATTTCCACATAAGCCGCATTCATGGTGCCGCCGATTTCTTCTATTTTTATCGGCTGCGGGCGGGAAAAAAGGGCCGCCAAATAAAGCATGGGTATGCCTATTAAGGCGAGAGCCAAACAGGCTACCCGCACATAAAGAAGAGGCACAACCTTGTCTTTAGCTTTTTTCGGCCCATCATTGTTTATAATGAGCTCGGTGGCGGTTTTTTCCAGCACTTCGGTTTTGGTATTTTCGCCGAAAATCTCGGTTTTACTCACTTCATCCATTATTAACCCATTTATTATAAGCCTTTACCGCCATCATGGCTATGGCTTCCGGCAAATACGCTCCGCTGTCTATTACCATATTGTAACCGCTTGTATCGGCCAAATCCAGGCTGTAGAGCTTCAAAAAACGCTCGCGCTCTAGCTGCTCGCGCTCTTCCATAAGCCTAGCCGCCTGCAGGATATTTTGCTCATCGCGCTGCGAACAGCGACGAGCTCTTTCGTTTACATCGGTGTTTAAAAAGAGCGTAAAAGCCTTAATGTGCTCGCGCTGGGCCAAGAGACCGGCCAGGCGCCCTTCCAAAATAATACCTCCGCAACGAGCCAGTTCCACTTGGCGCAAATCAAGTTGCTGATCAATCTGCGGATGGCCGGCGACATAAGCGCCAAAGTCGCCCAAAGACATCTGGTACTCGGCAGCCATCTGGCGAAAGATAGAGCCGGTATTGACATAATCAAGGCCGGTTTGCGCGGCAATCAGCCTGGCGGCGGTAGTTGTGCCGCTGCCCGGCGGTCCACTGATGGTAATGGCTGGCTTTTTTTCTTCCATAACGCACCTTTATCCTTTTTTGTTCATTAAATACATGGTGGGGGTAAAACCCATGCGCCGCCAAAAAGGGTTGCTTTCTTCATTAAAAATGGAGGCCCTAAGCTCCACATAGTTAATCCCCCGCGCTTTAAACCAACTGTTTACATGAGCATATAAAAGCCGGCCCACACCGTGGCGGCGGTGGGCGGAAGTAACCATAAAATCAACTATTTCGCCAAAATAAGCCACTTTAAAAAGCGGCTCGGCGCGGCCAATAGTAGCTAAAGCGTAGCCTATTATCCTGCCGGCTTCTTCAGCCACCAGCACCAGCGCATTATCATTATTATTTATATGGCGCCGCACTATCTGGCTATAATGGTAAGGCGCGTTCTCACCGCGAGCAAAATCGGTATCAAGAGCGGCGTGCATATCAATGAGTTCCACCCAAAGATCGGTCACGGCCGCCACATCGGCAATAGTGGCCGGCCTTATTGTCACCAAAGCGGACATTAATTCTCCCTTAAACCGCGGCGCCGGCAGCGGGGTGGGGTTTTATTTAAGCCGCTTTTGCCAAAGGCGATGGGCAAGCTGGCCTCCGCCGTGAGTTCAAAAGATGAACGTTCACCGCGCTCCAGGCGGCAAAGAGCGGCAGCGCCCACCATAGCCGCATTGTCGGTGCAAAGTATGCGCTCCGGCAAATGGACAAAAACATTCCTCTCGGCGCCGGCCATAGCCATTTTTTCCCTAAGGCGCGAATTGGCCGATACACCGCCGCCCAAAACCAGGCCGGGAAGTTTTTCGCGCTTTAGGGCTTTCATGCTTTTTTCTACTAAAGTATCCACCACCGCTTCAATAAAAGAGGCGGCAAAATCAGCCAGATGGGCCGGGCTTTTTATAGGCCTGGCACTAAGTTCGTTGCAAGCTGCCGTTTTGAGGCCGGAAAAGCTCATATCAAGCTGCGATTTACCGCTACGCATAGGCCGCGGAAAGGCAATGGCTTTAGGATCTCCTCCCTTGGCCGCCCGCTCCAAAGCCACACCGCCGGGGAAGCCAAGGCCCAAAATTTTCGACACTTTGTCAAAAGCTTCGCCGGCAGCATCATCGCGGGTGCTGCCTAAAAAGGAATATTGGCCAAAATCATCCACTCGCAAGAGCAGTGTATGGCCGCCGCTGACAATAAGAGCCGCATGCGGATAAGGCGGCGGTTCTTTAGCCAGAAGACTGGCACTTAGGTGGCCTTCTATATGATGAATGCCAATCCAGGGCAGACCGGTAACGGCAGCAATGCCCTTTACAGCCTGCAGCCCCACCAAAAGCGAACCTATAAGCCCCGGGCCGTAAGTAACAGCCAGAGCATCAAGGTCGGAAAAGCTCACCATAGCTACGCGCATAGCTTCATCTATAGTGGGAATAATGCGGGCGATATGCTCTCTGGAAGCGAGCTCCGGCACCACTCCGCCATAAGGGCGATGAATACTGTCCTGACTATGGATAATGTTGGATAAAATATGGCGCTCGCCGTCCAAAACCGCGGCCGAAGTATCATCACATGACGATTCTATTGCTAAAAGCTTCACTCAAAAGCCTCATTTTGCCTGATTTTTCAAAGGAAACCGGCAAAAACTCCATGATAAATAAATGCAAACTATTTAATAACTGCCGGCAACTCAGTTGGCTGCCACAATGTAACCGCCGTCAAGCAGCTGGATTATAAGCTCACAAACAGCCAGGTCACTCGCCGGCGAGTGATCCAGCACTTCCACAAATTGGCTGTGATTATGCACCAGTTGCAAAACATCCAGTTGTTCGGGCGATAACTTATTCAGCGGCGGCTCAAGCGGAACCGGTATTTCCAAAAAGGCGTTTTCATCCGGCAGCTTAGCGCTAAGGCGGCCTATTTCGTCCATTTGGCGCATAGCTTCCAATAAAAGCCCTTCACTACTGCTTTGAATGCGCCGCGCCTCTTCTATTTGCACCTCACACGGAATAAACTCAAATTGCCCCTTGGTCCAGCGCATGATGCGGTAAAAGCTCTTGGCGCCGGAAACGGTATTTTTACCATCAATAATGGCATCCCCAACCATGCCGCTATCCAGGAGAATCTCCCCATCATGACCGGCACTTTCAATATGCAATTTGCCACTCTTTTTTAAATTAAAAAGCAGTTGCAAAACATCCACCACCGGCACTTGATCAATAGCTCCGCTCATGGTGCTGCTGGAAGCTTGGCGATTATCGGAAGCTTTTTGGGCCATTTGCTCTCGCACAATGGCGGCATCAGGAAGCTTTTCATCGGCGCTGGCGGTATCAAGACGCAAAATAGAGCTACCTATCAAAAGTGTATCACCAACCGTGAGTTTGACCGGCTCTTCCTGGCGTTCGCCGTTGACAAAAGTGCCGTTGGTGGAACCCATATCGCGCACTTGCCAATCATCACCAGCGCCGTAAATAAGGGCATGGTGGCGGGAAGAGAGGCTGTCATCCAGAATTATAGATTGCTCTAAACCACGGCCAATGGATATTTCGCCGCTTTCGGGCAAGGGGTAAAGAGCTCCCTGATACGGGCCGGCGATAAAACGGAGGATTAAATTACTCATGGCAACTCCATGGCCTCTTAATGAAGGCACCGGCGCATAATAGCAAACTCTTTCTTCCTTGTCTTGTAAAAGGTAATAAAAAAATGTATTACCGCTTTTACGCCGGACAGCTTTGCCGGAAGAGATAAAATAAGGAGGCTTTATGCGTTTAGACGGCCGGGAAAACAACCAAATTCGTCCCCTATCAATAGAAACCAATTACGTTATGCACCCTGAAGGCTCGGTTCTCATATCCATGGGCAATACCAAGGTTTTGGTAAATGCCACCGTGGAAAACCGGGTACCGCAATGGCTTTTGGGCCAGGGCAAGGGCTGGATAACCGCCGAATACAGTATGCTGCCCCGCGCGACAGCCCAAAGAACCCAGCGTGAGCGGGTTGGCGGCAAGCCCAACAGCCGCTCTTTGGAAATTTCGCGCCTCATCGGCCGCAGCGTCCGCACCATGGTTGACCTAACAGCTCTGGGCGAGCGCACTATTACCATTGATTGCGATGTCATCCAAGCCGACGGCGGCACGCGCACTACTTCTATAAACGGCGCCTCTCTGGCTTTGGAAATAGCTCTTAACAAGCTGGTAGAGAGCGGTCAGCTCAAAAAGAGCCCGCTTATCGGCCGGGTGGCCGCTATTTCCATCGGGGTAGCCGACGGAAATAGCATTGTTGACTTAAATTACGACGAAGATTCTCACGCCGAAGTCGATATGAACGTGGTGATGGACGAGCACGGCAATTTTATTGAAATTCAAGGCACCGCCGAGCGCAATCCCTTCTCCAAAGAGCGCCTAGATGAGCTTTTGGGCCTGGCTAAAGGCGCTATAGACGATATTTTTAAAGAGCTAAGCGTTAAACGCGCCGAGGCTATAAAATAATTATGCCGAAAATAGTTCTTGCCACATCAAATGCTCATAAGTTAGCTGAATTTCAGGTTATTCTGGCTCCGCTCGGGCTGGAGCTTGTGAGCCTTTCTGCCTTTCCGCCCATAAACATCATTGAAGACGGCGCCACTTTTGCCGAAAATTCTTACAAAAAAGCGGCGGCCGTTTTTAAAGCTACCGGCCTCCCCTCTCTGGCCGATGATTCCGGTCTGGCCGTCAATGCTCTGGATGGCGCTCCGGGGATTCACTCGGCCCGTTTTTCCGGTGTTTCCGGCCCGGACAAAGATAGAGCCAACCGCGAAAAGCTTTTAAAAGAGCTCAAAAATGTGCCTCTGGAAAAGCGGGGCGCAGCCTTCCACTGCGCTATTACTCTCATTGAAGAAAACGGCTCCGTGCATACTTTTAACGGCATTTCCCCGGGGCATATTGCCTTTAGCGAGCGCGGCGAAAACGGTTTTGGTTATGACAGCCTCTTTATCCCCGAGGGCTATAGCGAAAGCTTTGCCGAACTTAGCCCGGAAATAAAAAACAGCTTAAGCCACCGCGGGCGGGCAGCCCAAAAGTTAATAGCTTATTTAAAAGAGCAAAAGTTGGCTAAGGCTTAGTGGCACTAAAATAAGCGCTTAAATTAATCCACAATAATCTTGGGCGCAAAGGGCGCAAAGCGGGTCACCACCTCGTAATTAATGGTGTTACACCAGGCGGCTATTTGCTCGGCACTGATGCTTTCCTCGCCCTGGCGGCCCATTATCACCACTTCGTCTTCCAGCTTTACATCGGGAATATCGGTAATATCCACCATCGTGAGATTCATAGCCACGCGGCCGCGCACCGGAGCGCGCCGGCCGTTAATGAGCACATAGCCAATGCCGGAATTGTGGCGCTCAAAGCCATCAAAATAACCGATAGGCAAAATGGCCAGCTTAGTGGGCCTTGAAGTGCGGTAAGTACAGCCGTAGCTGATATATGAATCAGCAGGGATCTCTTTAATATGCGCCACCTTGGTATGGATGCTCATCACCGGCTCCAAACGGATGGATACGCCGCTATCGTGGCAGGAGAGGAGTGTCTCCCGCGAGGGCCAAAGGCCATAGAGGGCTATGCCGGCGCGCACTAAATCCATGCGCGTCTCGGGGAAGAGCATAATGGCCGCGCTGCAAGCCGTGTGATGCACGGGCACCTTAAAGCCCAGCTCTTTTTCCAGCTTGCCCACCAGTTCATTATAATTGGCCAGTTGCTGCATGGCGTAGCTGTGGTCGGTGGTGTCTTCTATATTGGCATAATGCGAATAGATCCCCTTTAGCTCAAGATGCGGATTCTCAGCAATAAAGCGTCCCAAAGGTATTAGCTCACCTGGCATGGCGCCAAGGCGGTTGGTGCCTGTCTCCACTTTGATGTGGAGAGCGGCTTTTTTACCCACTTTAGCAGCGGCGGCAGCAGCCCAGGTGGCATATTCGATACCGGAGCAGTTAAGCTCAGCGCCGTTTTCTATAGCCCACTCCATATCGCTCTTTTGCACATAGCCTACAATAATAATAGGCTGCTTATGGCCGGCTTCTCTAAGGCGGGCCACATCATCGGCGCAGTGCACCACAAAAGCATCAACATAAGGGCTTATTATGGAAGCTACTTCCAAAATACCGTGGCCATAGGCATTGGATTTGATAACTCCGGCCAGTTTACGCTCCGGACCGACCAGTTTTCTGAGCTCGGTAATATTATTTAAAAGGGCTTTTTTGCTGATACCCACATAAACAAGGTCGGATTTATTGTACATTTTATGCTTCCCTCGGCGCTTTTTTATGGCGCTTTTCATAAATAAGAAAGAAGGAGACCATAGCTACGCCCAAAACGGCGGTAAAAAGTGTTAATAACTCGTTTAGCCCCAAAGAGGCCGGAAAAATATTAGAGAGGTATAATGTCTCGGCAAAAGGCGTACCGGCAGCGATAATATGCTTTTCTCTAAAGGGCCAGATAGTCCAGAGCGAGCCCACCATAAGGCCGCTCAAAAAGCCCATAGTCTCATCGCTAAAATGTTTTAAAAGAAAATTTAAAAAGCGGGAAAAAGCCAAAAGGCCAATAAGGCAGCCCAGGCCAAAGACCAGAATTATGGGAATATTATAGCTGGAAAGAGCATTTAAAATATCAAAATAGAGCCCCATGGCCAGGAGCAGAAAAGAGCCGGAAATTCCCGGCAAAATCATAGCCGAAATGGCAATAGCTCCGGCGGCCAGGTAAAGGGCATAGCGTAAAAGCGAGCTCTCTTTATTGCCTATAGCGGCCAGTTTATTCTCTATTTCCGCACTCTTTGCGGCATCACCGCCAGCTATGGCCTGCGCTCTCTCGGCTTTTAGCACTTTAATAGCCGCTTTTTGCTCGGCGCTATTTATTTTGCTCTCTTTGGACATTAAAAAATCGCTGCCGGCGCCAACACCTATACCCACAAAAGCCATAATAAAAACAGCAACTTTACGGCGTTTTATCAATTGCCACGGCACTATTACCGAGGCCAAAACCAGGCCAAAGAAAAAGCCGTATGTCGGGTCATGGAAAGCAGTCAAAAGGATGGTCATCACTTTGGCGAGCGCCAAAATGGCCACCCCGGCACCAATAGCCAGGAGCAATAAGAAAGGTACATCAAGGCGTTTTAATTCGGCTATAGCAGCGGCGCGGCGCGCCTTATCCCGGCTTACTATCCCTAAAATCTTTTGGAGTGCAGAGACATTTATTTGGCTTATATCGTTTAAGAGGCGTTCATAAATGCCCAAAATAAGGGCCATCGTGCCGCCGGAGACACCGGGGATGATATTAGCCAGCCCTACAGCCACACCTTTGAAAAATGTGAAGAGCCGCTCTTTCATGAAATTACCGGAAGGATAGCCTAAACAGCAAGAAATTATTCAAGAATTTCCAGCATGGCACGGTTTTCTGTTTTGTTGGAAACAGCTTTTAAAATTGTGCGCATGGCTTTGGCTGTGCGCCCTCTTTTGCCAATAACCTTGCCCAGATCGCCACTGGCTACTTTTAATTCAAAAACTGTGCCGCCGTGTTCACCGTTACGCACACCAACGTGCACATCGTCCGGCGAATCCACCAGCGAACGAGCCATAAATTCAACTAGTTGTTTCATAACCGACTTCTCCTTATTCTTGTTTGGCCGCCCATAGCGGCAGAAAAAGTGAGCAAGCGGTTATTATTTGGCCTCTTTTTTGGCTTTGGCAATGAGGTTGGCCACAGTGGTGCTGGGAGTAGCTCCGACTTTGAGCCATTTTTCCAGCAATTCGCCCTTTAAAGAGAGCTCATTGCCTTTGTCTTGGGGATTATAAGTGCCGATGCGCTCCAAAAAGCTGCCATCGCGCGCTACGCGGGAATCAGTGGCAACTATACGATAAAATGGATGTTTTTTGGAACCGCCTCTGGTCAAACGAATTTTAACCGCCATATTCTTTTCCTTTTCCTTAAAAATCTCCCGCATTTTAAAAGCGGGATAAGTAATCCTATATAAACCGGCGAGCTACCAGCTCGCGTGCGGAGGCCTTATAGCAAAAGTAAAATTTTTTTTCAACTATTTTTGTTGCTTTTGCCGTTTAAGCATGAATTTTTCGCTCAAAAGTCATCTCAGGAAACTTTGTTATCGCTAGCGGCATCGCCAAGATTCTCATCAGCGCCAAGTTCCAAACAAACTCCGTCACTGCAATATAGACCTTCCTTACAATTATGCATGACATCACAATCTTCACCCAATTGCCTATTAGCTACTTCAGGCGCCGGAGCAGGTCCATAGCAGGCAGCCAAAAAAGCAATGGGTGCACCAAGTATCAAAGCGGCTACTTTTTGTTTAAAATACTTCATATTAACCTCTCTAGCACGGCAGATTATTCTCTTAGGCCCGCTCTGTTAAGCATTTTACTAAATCGTTTTTATCTGTCAACCGCATAATCGGCGCCGAAAGCCCGGCCAAGATTCAGCGCAAAAATAAAGTAAAGCTCATATTTCCATTATATAAGAGTTGCGAAAAGCGCGCTGATAGCATATCATTCGGCCCGCAAGCCGGAAGCTATTTCCAAGTGTTTGCGTAGGAGCAGCCATGAGCGATAAAATACGAAAGCTAAAAGACGATGCGGCAACCTTAACAGCCAAAGGCAAATTCGACAAAGCCATTGAGTTATATAACGAAATTTTGGCCGCCGAGCCCGACGATCTGCAAACTCTTTTAAGAGCCGGTGATGCTTACCGCCGTCTGGGCAAAGATACCGAAGCGGTGGAAGCTTATGAAAAGGTGGCCAGAGGTTACGGTAACGACGGCCTCCTCTTAAAAGCTATTGCCGTTTGCAAAATGATTTTGGAAATCGATGAAGCACACAGCTCCACCCAAGCGCTGCTCGCCGATCTTTATGCCAAGAAGAGCGGCGGCAGAGCCAAACTTAATCTGGTACTTGATACCAGTGCCATAGCTGCCGAGAGCCCAGCTCCTTCCGCCGGAGAAGGCGCTGCCCAGGAGAAAGACCTGCCGGTTATCCCGCTCTTTTCCGATCTCAGCAAAAACGCCTTTATCCAGCTCATGGAACAAATGACCATGCACACTGTGGCCCCCGGCGCCTATATTATTCGCGAGGGCGAAGTTGGGCACAGCTTCTTTATTATCTCCCAAGGACGGGTGAAAGTGAGCAAACTCACCGAGTCCGGCGAACAGATGGTTTTGGCTCATTTGGAAGATAATGCCTTTTTCGGCGAAATGGCTCTTTTAAGCAACTCCCCGCGCAATGCTTCCATCATTGCCGAAGAAGAGACAACCGTCTTTGAAGTTTCCAAAGAAGTGCTGGATAAAGTTTGCGAAAATTATGTTTCCGTGCGCCATGTGCTCATAAAATTTTATAAACAGCGGCTCCTTTCCAATCTGTTAGCCGTTTCGCCGGTCTTCCGCCCGCTCTCTCCGGCACAGCGCAAAGATTTAATTGAAAAATTCAAATCGCGCGAGGTACCGGAAGGCACGGTTTTATTGCAACAAGGCGACAAGGGCGACGGCCTCTACCTCATTCTCTCCGGCGAAGTAAAAGTGGAATGTCAGACAGAGAAGGGCCTTCTTTTACTCAATAAGTTAAAAGATAACGATGTCTTTGGCGAAATTTCTCTCTTAACCCAGGAGCCGGTTTCCGCCACCATCACCACCACCAAAAATTCCATTATTTTGCGCCTGCCGCGTAAATCATTCACCGAAGTGGCTATGTCTATCCCGCAGCTTTTGATTCATGTTTCCGAGCTGGCTGAGGAGCGGCGCCGCATTAATGATGCCGTACTGCGCGGGGAAATGGTTTACCGCGACGACGGGCTGGTGGTTGTCTGATTCCATGAAATTGCCCACAAAAGCATACGAATTTAATCACATTTTTATTTTGGATATGCTGGAAGAGGCCGGGCGTATAACCCCGGAACAGCGGCGCCATGTGGAAGTTTACGCTCTCCAGCAACGGGCCCGCCTTTTAAAGGAGATGTTTGGCTCGGCTCAGGCAGCCAGTGAGGCTCGTTACCAAATCTCGCCGCTTGAACTTTTAGCCTCCTTTAACCTGGCAGATCATAACGAAGTGCCGATTAATGAGGAGTATTTGGCCCGCCTTTTGGCTAAGACTGCCGGTCTGCCTTTTTTGCGCATTGATCCGCTAAAACTCGACAGCGCTCTTATCACCGGCACTTTTTCACGCCCTTTTGCCACCCGCAATACCATTCTGCCTCTTTCCCGCAGTGATGATGGCATAACTTTGGCACTGGAAAACCCTTTTGACCAGGAGCTAAAGGAGCATCTCACCCGCCTTTTGGGCACCAATTTGCATTATGTGGTGGCGCCCAAAAGCGATATTATAAAATCCATCGCCGAGGTTTACGGCTTTAAACATTCGGTGCAGGCAGCGGCAAAAGATCAGGATTTTCATGATGATGCCGGCCAGATGGTGCAAAATTTCGAGCAGCTCATCAACCTTAAGCAAGCCGAGCAAATAGAAGCCAACGACAAGCACATTGTCAATGCCGTTGATTTTATGCTCAATTATGCCTACGATCAGCGGGCTTCGGATATTCACATTGAGCCCAGGCGCGGGGATTCGCAAATCCGCCTTAGAATTGACGGCGTATTGCACGATACGCAAAAATTTCCCAAAAGTGTGCACCCCGCTTTTGTTTCGCGCATAAAAAACATGGCCCGCCTGGATATAGCCGAAAAAAGGCGGCCGCAGGATGGGCGCATTAAAACCAAGATGGGCAACCGCGAAACTGAGCTGCGCGTTTCCACCATGCCGGTGGCTTTTGGCGAAAAGGTGGTTATCCGCATTTTTGACCCGGATGTTCTCGTAAAGGGGCTGCCTGATCTCGGTTTTTACCCCGAAGAGCTCAGTACTTTTAACGATTGGATTCAAAATCCCAACGGCATTATCCTCATCACCGGCCCTACGGGGAGCGGCAAAACCACCACTCTTTACACCACTTTAAATCACCTTTCGAGCCCCGATATCAATGTGATAACAGTGGAAGACCCCATTGAAATGGTGGTGGACAGCTTTAATCAGGTGGCCGTGCAAACTAAAATCGGTGTTACTTTTGCCGCCGCTCTGCGCACTATTTTGCGCCAGGATCCCGATATCATTATGATTGGCGAAATCCGCGACAAAGAGACAGCCGAGATGGCTATTCAAGCCGCCTTAACCGGCCATTTAGTCTTTTCCACCCTGCACACCAACGACACGGCCGGTGCCGTCTCGCGCCTTTTGGAACTGGGGATAGAACCATTTTTATTAAAAAGCACTTTAAGGGGTATTATGGCTCAGCGCCTCTTGCGCAAAATCTGCCCCAATTGCCGCGAAGAGATTTTTTTAAGTGAAGATCAGGCGGAAACACTGGGCCTTGAAAGTTCTCAGCCCATTAAAGTTTCTCACGGCGCCGGCTGCAGCGCCTGCCGCTTTACCGGTTTTAAAGGGCGCATCAGCGTTTTTGAGCTCATGACTATTTCTGCCCCCATTCAGCTGCTCATTAAAGAGGGCGCCGATGCTAGACGCATTGAAGAAACAGCAACAAATTTGGGTATGCGCCATTTGCGCGATGCGGCGGTGCAAAAATTACTGGACGGTGAAACCTCTTTTGAAGAGGTCATTCGGGTGATGGGGCTTTAGGCCTTTTAGGCACCACCCCGGCTCACAGAGAGTCCTTAAGACAACGTACAGAAAATCCGCCACCTCTATTGGTAACAGGCACAAAAGCACCGCCAGAAACGAGAACCAGGCTGTACATATAGTAAGTATCGCCCTGCTCCGTAGCAGACCAGAAGTAAGCACCGTAACCGAAATTATGAAAAACGTCATCGGTGCCCCAAAGACCTGCCGGCAAAGCACCAAAAGCTGTGCTGTTAGTAACCAGATCTTGGTAATCATGTATCCACTCCGAATCTTTAGCTACTAAAGCGAGGAAAGCCGGATTTGGTTTTTCATTATTATCATTGGTTCCAACTACACTCAAAAGGCTCTCAAATTCTGCTTTACTTGGTAAATGCCAGCCAGCTGGGCATACTTTCAAGGCATCTTCCAATGAATAAATACAACCATATTTTTCTACAAAATCGGTATCAGCATCAGTATTAGCATAACAGGTAAGCGACGCACCTTCACGGCCAAAAGTGCCAGCCATATTTTTGGCCGACCATATCTGATCACCAATAGTGACAGTTTCTAAAGCCAATGTATCACAGTTTTTTCCGGAAAAACCGGCCTGGCAGTGTGAACATGTGCCATCCTCTTGTTTGGGAATACCACCACCATTTACACATGTTGGCGTTTTATCGCAATTCGGGCCCCAATAATTAGCCGTACATTTTGAGCAGGTTCCATCCTCTTGAATACCATCTTTGCAAATGCCATTTACACAAGTGCAAGGCTTGCACTCCGGCCCAAAATAACCACTTTTACAATAAGCCAGCTGTTCAGATGTCCCGTCTTTGTTATTTTGGCCGTCTTTACTATTTTGGCCATCTTTACCATTCTGCTCTTGTGGCCCCTGTTCTCCGGCGCCTCCACAGGCAGCAAAGAGTAAACATAAGGCTATACCACTAACCATTCCTAATTTTTGCATAAAAAATCCTCCGCGTATAGGCACATAAAACACCAATTTTGGTGCCTTGTTCTTTCTTTTATATCGCTGCGAATATCTAGTAATTACAGCATGTTTTTCCTGTCAGCTTGTAAAAATAGAGTGCACTGACCCCATTTTTCTGGAGAGCACTTAATAGCACTATTTTTCTCCAAATTCAACAGTGGACAACAAGTTGAGCTTTTTATGAGAAGTCATAGTTAGCATGCACTTTCTTACGCACCAGGAAAATAAAAAACCAGCCAAGCGCGCTTTAGGCTTTAAGTTGACAAATACTCAATTCTCAGTAGAGTCTCTGTGGCCATAATTGCGGCCTTTTTAAGGAGTTTGTCATGCCGGGATGGCGTATTGGTATAGATAACGGTAAAAGCCTGATAGCCGAAGAGCTCATCGGCCTCCTTATGGAGCGCGGTTTTCCTTACAAAGAAATTGCACTTTACGGCGAAAGCGCTGAGCTTGGCGAAGCAGTTGAAGTGGAAGAACATGAGTTTCCCATAACTCTGCGCGCCGGCGGCCTGGATAATCCGCCGGATATTCTCTTTGTCACTAACGAAGCCCCAGATGATGCGGAAGCGATTCCGGCAAAACTCACTATTTCAGCCAAAGAAATGCTGAATAATCATGTAGCGTTAGTTGTGCCTGAGGTTAATAGCGCCGAAATTGCTCACGGCCTTCACCACGGGCTGATTGCCGTGCCCTCACCGGCAGCCATTGCCGTCGCCATTGCCCTTAATCCACTGGCCGAGGTTTACCCGGTAAAGCGCCTTAATGTAACCACAATTGAGCCGATATCCTCCTGGGGCCGGGCCGGTATGGACATATTCACCACCCAGATACACCGCCTTTTAAATGGGGCCCCGCCGGATGAAGAAGCCGGATTTTTAGGTGATTTAGCCTTTAATTTCATGCCTTTTGTCGGCTCAATGCTGGGTGATAATCCGGTGGGCAGCGTAGCTGTCAGCGAGCTCTTATTGGAGCGAGAACTGGCCGCCCTCTTCCCGCCTATGGCCATCAGCACCTTCCGTTGCAACGCCCCAATTTTTTATGGCCTTGGCGCTGTTGTAAATGTTGAATTTGAAACAGAATTTTCTCTCGCAAAAGTCAGAGATCTGCTCAAAGAGAGCCCAGGCATTATGCTGATAGATGAATCTCTGCGCGAGCCGGTGGCCCTCCGCGAGGTGGTGGGTAGTGATGCCACAATGGTGGGGCGCCTGCGCCAAGATCAAAAAGACAAAAAACACCTTACTATGTGGGTGGCGCTCGATAATTTGCGTAAAGGAGCCGCAACGTCTATGGTGGAAATAGCCGAGATGGTCATTCGCGACCATGCCGATTACTTTAGCGCTTAAAAGGAAAAACTAATGTCTTTACTGGTTTTTTTAGCTTTAACACTGCTGCTTTTACCCGGGGCCGGTGCGGTTTCTACCAATGATACCAGCCAGGCTTACGGCGGTAGCGGCATCAATTTTTTATTAACCGGAGACTTGGCCGATAAAGCTTTCGACTGCGACCCGGCCGAAGACGCTTCTTGCTATGCCCTAAATGCCGCAGCTTGCAAAAGCTCGGCACAAAGCATTGATTTAACGGCTAATTTTGTTTCTTCGGTTATTACTTGCGATGATTCCAGCCAGCGCAAAATATGGCTCAGCAGCGATGCTTCATGTCAAGACACTTCATCTACCGAATATATTACCACCAGCCACACTTTAAATGAGTCCGATACCGCTAGCGGTATTTATTTGCTTTGCGGCAGCACCATTGATTACTACCCCAACAGCAATTTAAAAGAGGAGGCTTTTACCAGCAGGGTGCTCTTTGAAAAAGCCGGTGAAAACGACAGCTGTTCGGCCGGAATAGATCAAATTCTCTATCTCTGCTACGCCATCGGCCCGGTTGCCGGCGGCAGCACCAGCACCAATACCGTTTTCGGCTGGCACAAATTTAAGATTGATACCAAAGCTCCTTCTGCGCCGCAAGTTAGCGTTAAAGAAGGCGACAGCAAGGTAACTATTGAATATTCCACTGCCGATTCCGATATTGCTCTCGCCACCGTTTATTACCGCGAAGCGGCTGACAGCAATAGCGATAATTGCCTTAATTGGGATAATCCTAAAAGTGCCACCAATAAGAGCGACAGCCAAAGCGCCTCTATTACCGTAAACGGCATAGAAAACGGCAAAAAATATCAATATTGCCTCATTATGACCGACGATCTGGGCAATATGTCCGAGCCCAGTGCTGTCGGCACTTTTAGCTCGGTTGACGAATGTGATTTTTGGGAATGCGCACCGGAAGATCTGGGCAAAGGCGGCTTTTGTTTTGTGGCTACAGCAGCTTATGGCCCGGGTGATCCGGTTTTGGAAGTACTGCGCCGTTTCCGCGATACTGTGCTCATGGAAAGTAATCCCGGGCGTTTTTTCATTCATACTTATTATCGCCTTAGCCCACCTATAGCGGCCGTAATTGCCCAAAGTCCCTGGCTTAGAGCTTTAACCAGAGTGCTGCTCACTCCGCTGGAATGGACAGCCCGCTCGATAATGGCCGTAAAAGGCCACAAAGCTGGTTTCTCCTTGGCCTTGGCCGCTCTGGCCATTTTCGTCGGCGCTATGCTGACTCTTTTGCTTTCCTCCAAAAGGAGGAGCCTCTATGAAAAATAAATTCTTTATATTTCCGCTACTTATTTTGTTAACCTCCCAAACTTTGGCCCGGGCCGATGAAGATTTTATTCTCGAAGAGCGCGGGGTAAAATTGGCCGGTACCGAAAAAAAGGTCGATCTTGATATTGATGAGCGTCCGCGCTGGGGTCTCGGCCTGAAAATCGGCCCCTTTGAGCCCAAATTTTCCATTGCTCATGATTATTACGACGCTTACTTCGGTTCGCGCGGCAAAGAGCCCTTTTATGCCCTGGAGGGGCGCTTCTTCTTTTACCGCAACACTGTTATCCAGCTGATTTTACATGCCCAAATCGGTTACTGGCAGACCTATGGCAAAAGTCAGCGCTGCACCCTAAACGGCGAAGCGGCCTCTTGCAATGCCGCCGGCGCCGTTAAAAGCAGCGGCAGCTCGCCAACTTCGCTCAACCTCTTGCCCGGCGAGCTGGGAGTGGAAATTAAACTTAATCTTTTTAAAGATCGCTTCCATGTACCTTTGGTGCCTTATATCCGCGGCTCGGTTATGTACACCATGTGGTGGGTTTATGCCGATGGCCTGGCCAAATCGGCAGATAGCGAGCGCGGCAAAGGTATCGGCGGCGTTTTTGGCCTCATCGGCAACGTCGGTATTGCCCTTAATTTAGACTGGATAGACCGTTCCACCGCCAGAGAGGCCATGCGCTCGGTAGGCTTAAAAGATACTTACCTCTATTTTGAATACAGCGGCAAAACCAACAAAAACTTTAAAAATACCGGCACTTTTGACTTTTCCGGTCACTATTGGACCATCGGCCTTTCGGTCGATTTTTAAGGGCCCATGCGCAACATACGCCTCATCATCGAATACGACGGCTCAGCTTATTACGGCTGGCAATGTCAAAAAGACGGCCCCTCTATCCAGGCAGCTATTTTAAAAGCCATAAAAGAACTCACCCATGAAGAAGTGCGTTTAAGAGCGGCCGGCCGCACCGATGCTGGAGTGCATGCCTATGGGCAGGTAGCAAATTTTTTTACCGCATCATCAATACCGGGCGAAAAATTCGCCCTGGCCTTAAATCAGCGTCTCCCGGAAGATATTGCCATTCGTTCTTCCACTGAAATGCCGCCCTCTTTTGATGCCAAGCATGATAGTAAAGGCAAAAAGTACCTTTACCGCATTTATAACGCCGCCATTCCCTCCCCGCTGGAGCGCAAGAGATCATATTTCATTCGCGGGCGAGAGCTCGATGTTATAGCTATGCAAAAGGCGGCCACCTATCTCATAGGTGAGCATAATTTTGAATCTTTTCGTTCGGTACATTGCGACGCTCCGCATGCTTTTAGAAATATTTTTTCCATAGATATTACCGAGACTCCTTTTTTAAGCCCCATTAAAGGGAAAATTGTCGAGATAGCGGTTAAGGGCAATGCCTTTTGCCGCCACATGGTGCGCATTATTTCCGGCACCCTGATTGAAGTGGGGCGCCACCGTTATCCGCCGGAACAAATGGCCGCCATTTTGGCCGCCGAAAAGCGCAGCGCAGCCGGTATCACCGCCGAACCGCAGGGGCTCTATTTGTGTGAGGTGTACTATTGATTAACAAAATATTTCGCTATATCGGTAGCCTCATCACCATACTCATTATCGCTTTAATCATAAGCGCCCTTATTACTCGCCATTTACTTAATTTTATTGCAATTTTAGTTCCTGATATTTCCTTTGGCCGCCTCTTTGTCGAGCAAACGACCGTGAGCTTCACCTACTTAGCTATAGTAGTGCTTGAGCTCTATTTTTTTAGAGGCAAACTGGTGCCTAAAGAGTATGTCAAAAGCTCTCTCCCCATTATCACCATAGCTTTTTTGAGCGAGTGGGGCTTCTCCTGGTATCTTTTGCGCGATACAGAGGCCGAATTTGAAATACACCGCGTCTTTGCTCATATTGTTAGCCTGCTACTGGCCCTCATTTTGAGTGCTCTTACCACTAAAGAGGGGCGAAGAGTTGTGCGCGGCAGTTGCCAAATATTGATTTTCGGCCTCTCCGGAGCCGTTATATTGCCTATTGTTTTTGTGCTCTGGCCCTTTTCGCCGCACGGCCGCCTCTTTTATTATGTTTGCCGCAAAATTTGGGCTCCTTTTACTTCTAAACTAACAGGCATCAAAGTGGAAACCACCGGCCGGGAACTGGTTAATTTTAATGAGCCGGCTATTTTAGTGGCCACACACTCCAGCATTCTTGATATTTACGCTTTGCAATTTGCCGTGCCGCGCTCTCTGCCCATGCTCTCTAAAAAGAGCATCTTTTATGTGCCAGTATTTGGGCAACTGGCGGCACTGGCCGGCTGCATTTTTATCGATCGCAGCCGCCATGAAAAGGCCATGCAAAAACTCGATAATTCATTAAAAAAGCTGGTAAAACGCAAAGAATGGCTGGCTATTTTCGCCGAGGGTACGCGAAGCCCGGAAGGCTATATGCGTCATCTCAAAAAAGGCGCTTTTGTCATGGCTATCAAAGCCGGTATTCCCATTGTGCCGATAGCTATTATCGGTAGCGGCAACGCCTTGCCGGCCGGCTCTTATATTGTAAATTCCGGTCTTATAAGTTGCCGCTTTGGAGCGCCAATTTCCACTACCGGCCTGACAATGGCCGATCGCGACACTTTGCGGCAAAAGACCGAAGAGGCGCTTTTAGCCCTCAGCGGCTTTAAAATGCTCGAAGAAAAGCTAAGCTAAAAGCTCACTTTTGATATTCTTTATACCAGCTTATAAAGCGCGCTATGCCCTCTTCAAGTGAAGTCTTTGGCTGATAGCCGATGAGCTTTTGGGCGCGGGAAATATCGGCCCAGGTGGCGAGGACATCGCCGGCCTGCAAGGGCAAAAATTCTTTCTCGGCCTCTTTGCCCAGGCCGCGCTCAATGAGCTCAATTAAGTGCATGAGCTCCTCGGTGTGGTTATTACCTAAATTAAGCACCTGATAAGTTGGCAAATTGGGCGTAAAAAGAGCGCCGAAAATACCGCTCACGATATCATCTATATAAGTGAAATCGCGGCGCATTTTGCCGTAATTAAATACTTTTATCGGCTTGCCGAGACGAATGGCGTCGGCAAAGAGCCAATAAGCCATATCCGGCCGCCCCCAAGGGCCGTAAACGGTAAAAAACCTCAGGCCGATAGTGGAAAAGCCGTAAAGATGACTATAACTATAGGCCATAAGCTCATTGGCCTTTTTGGTAGCCGCATAGAGGCTCACCGGGTTATCTACCGGATCTTCCTCAGAAAATGGCTGCTTGGTATTGCCGCCGTAAACGCTGGAGGAGCTGGCGTAAACCAGGCGTTTTACTTCATTATGGCGGCAAAGCTCCAAAATATTCAAAAAGCCTTCTAGGTTGCTTTTTTGGTAGGCAAAGGGATTTTGCAAACTGTAACGCACCCCGGCCTGCGCCGCCAGATGACAAACGAGATCCGGCTTATAACGGCTAAAGAGTTCGCTAAGTTCGGCAAAATTGCAGAGGTCAAGTTTATAGCCACAAAAGCCCTTTAATTCCATGAGGTTATTATGACGTGCCTCTTTAAGGGAAACCGCATAATAATCGTTAAAATTGTCTATGCCAATAACTTCATAGCCGGCTGCCAAGAGAGCTTTGGCCACATGAAAACCGATAAAACCGGCCGAGCCGGTTACTAAAACAGGAGCCACCTAACACCTCCAATCGGGCTTAAAAAGCCGCACTCTCCGCCGCTTTGGCCTTCCTAGCCGCCTGGCTGTTTTCTCTTAACTTTTTGAGTTCGGCCTGTAAATTGGTTTCGCTCAAGGTAACTTCATCTATCTCGGCCTGTACCTTACGCATCAGCTCAAATTCCTGCTCCATGGTGGCCAGAGCTTTAGCTGTTTGCGCTTCTGAGGCTTCCGGATTATCGCCATCAATTAAAGTGGCTTCAAGGCGGGTGGCCTTGGTACGAATGCTCTCAATCGCCTGCTGGAAGGTGGTTATTTTGCTTCTTAGGCGCTTTTCTTCCAAAAGCAGCTCATGGCTCTCCGCGATACGCTGCTCCAAAAGCTCCAAAGAAGCACTAAGCTGGTTTCTCACCATTTGGTCGGCTGTTGTTTTCAGCTGATTAATCACCGCCTCTTTTTCGCGGCCTAAAAGGGTGGGATTCTCTTCTTCTATATATTCTTCCAATTTAATTAAATAGTTGGTTATTTTATTTATTTCGCTGACATTATGCTCAATTATGGCAATGAGCTGTGTGCCGTCGTAAGGCAGTGCTTTAACGGCTTTGGTGGCGTAGTCGGCTTGCTTTTCCACTGCTTTAAAGAGCTCATCCGGCGGCAGTTCACCGCTTATGGCCCTAATTCTGGCCACCCTTTCGGCCTCGCGGGCAGCTTTTTTCTCCTTTTGCCTAAGGAGCTTCTCGCCCTCTTCAAGAAGCACTTTGTTTTCATCTTTCCACATGAAAAAACGCACTGTTCTAAAGAGGCGTATCAGCCCCCAAAAACCGCAGGCATACAAAACACCCGGCCAAAGAAAGACTCCGATAGCGGTCAGAGAGACAAAAGCCAAAGATAAATTAATAAGCGAACGGCGACGACTTTTATATTCATTATAAGTGCGCTCGGCCTTAGGAATCTCTTGGGGTGGTTTTAATAAGCTCATAATAACCTCATAGCAAAACAAAACTCAAAACCCCTTATAATTGGTACGCAAAAAAATTGAAAGATACTCTCTAAATGCTAGAGTGCATCTCGGCCTCCCGGGGAGGGCAGAGGAGTTAGAGTTGAAAAAGGTTATCATCTTACTATTATTTATGATTATCGCCGTTACCGCCGGCGGTTGGTACACTATCATCAATTATCTTTCCGGCCCCGGTAAAAACGAAAAACCGGCCTATATCACCATAAAAAACGGTATGTCGATGAACAGCGCGGCCGAAGCTCTGGCCCGCGAAGGGATAATCGACCACCCCACTTGGTTTTACTATTACGCCCGGGCCACCAAGCAAACCACGCTAAAAGCCGGCGAATATGAGATTCCCCCGCATGCCACCCCGGAACAAGTCTTAAAAATACTCTTAAGCGGCCAGGTAGTGCAGCTTTCCGTAACCATTCCAGAGGGACTTAACTCCTTTGAAATATTTAAGATTATCGAAGATGCCGGTTTAGGAAACGCCAGGGATTTGCAAAAAGAGTGCGAGAGCAAAGCTTTTATTGCCGCCATGGAACTCCCCGGCCCTACTTGCGAGGGTTATCTCTTCCCGGAGACTTATCGTTTTGCTCGCCATTTGCCGGCCAAAACCCTCTTAAGCGGCATGATGAACCTCTTTAAAAAGAATTTTACCAAGGAAATAGAGAGCGCCGGAGCCAAGGTGGGCCTCTCGCCGCGAGAAATTGTTACTTTAGCCTCCATCATCCAGAAAGAAACCGGCATAGACAGCGAAATGCCGCATATTTCCAGCGTCTTTCATAATCGCCTGGCCAAAAATATGCGCCTGGAAACCGATCCGACGGTAATTTATGCCGAAATTCTCGACACCGGCCGTTTTGACGGCGATATTTCTTATAGCGATTTGCGCCGCGAACACCCTTATAATACTTATAAAAACACCGGCTTACCGCCGGGCCCCATTGCCAGCCCCGGAAAAAAAGCCCTGGATGCCGCTGTGCATCCCGATAACGGGCGCGACCTCTTTTTTGTGGCCACCGGCGACGGCGGGCATGAATTTTGCCCCACTTATGATTGCCATTTAAAGGCTACAGAGCGCTATTTGCGTAAACTCAGAGGCAAAAAATGAGTGCCCCTGACGGACTCGCTACCGAACTTACCGCTGAGCTTGCCGCTTATTATGATTATCTCACCATTGAGCGCAACAGATCCCCGCGCACAGTTGAGAGCTATGAGAGCGATTTAAAACAATTTTTAGAATTTTTAGCCGCGCAAAATGAGCCTAGTCTTAAAGGGCTTAACCAGCGCCTGGTGCGTAAGTATTTAATTGCCCGCGATAAAGCGGGAGACGGGCCGGCAACGCGCAATCGCAAACTCACCAGCATCCGCTCTTTTCTCCATTATCTTTACCGCCGCGGTAAAATTAAAGACGATTTCAGCGACCTCTTACAAAGCGCCAAAATGCCCAAAAGATTGCCGCGCAACATCAGCGAAGATGAGGCACAAAATCTTTTGGAAGAGCCGGAAGTGCCCAAAAAAATTCACGATTCATTAGAGCCATGGCGTCTTCAGAGAGACCACATTATCGCTACTTTGCTCTATGCCACGGGCATCCGGGTCAGCGAATTAACCGGGCTCACTTTGGGGAGCCTTTCCATTGCCGGGCGCATGATTAAAGTAATGGGCAAAGGCCGCAAAGAGCGCATTGTACCCTTGCCGGAAGCCATTTTGGGTGATCTGGAATACTATTTACAAAAAGTGCGCCCGACTCTGCTTGGCGGCAAAGAGAGCCAGGCGCTCTTTCCCGGGCCGGACGGCAGGCCGCTCACCCGCCAAAGCGTAAATTTGCGCCTCGCCGCTCTGGGGCAGGGAAACGGCCTTATGAAACACATTACTCCCCACATGTTGCGCCATAGTTATGCCACCCATCTTTTGGCTCATCATGCCGACTTGCGCTCTATTCAGTTGCTTTTGGGCCACACCGGTTTAGGTGCCACCCAGCGCTACACCGCTTTAAGTTTGCAAGAATTGCAAGATACTTATTTAAAAGCCCACCCGCACGGCAAGTAATCACCGCGGGCCGGCGGCAAAAGTCATTGACAGAGAGAGAGAGGATTGGTAGCAAGATATTTGGCTTTTTTTAGCCTTTGTGCCTCTTTATAAAGGTTTGGTTATGGCCAGCGAACTGGAAATGATGGAAGATGAGCCGACTCCGGTTGATGCCGGAACGGATCCCAATATTCAAGCGGAAACGGTTGATGAAGATGATGGCGCTCCCGGCGAGCACACCATGATTGATACCGGCCTTTTGGCCGAATTTATGGCCGCTCATCCGGAAGATGAGCTGGCAAAGAAAGCCGCCGGAGCCGCGAATGCCGCCGCTTCACCGTTTGCCGAAGATGAAGAACCGGCCGAGGGCAAGACTTCTATAGCCTCTCTCGATGATATTCAGGCAGCTGCCGAAGAGGCCAATACCCAAAGGACCGCCCCGCCGGAGCCGGTAAAAGCCCGGCCTAAAGATCAGCATGAGCACCGCCGCCGGCAAGGAGCGCCGGAAAAAGCCGGGCTCAAGCCCAAGCATCACGCTCTTAAAAACAAGCCGCTACAAGAAGAGCAACCAGGTACGCTCGATTTCAATACTTTAAATTCGCCGGTGGAAAAAGCTGTAAAGCCGTTTCTGGAAGATCTGCCGCGCAAAGAAGTCAAACAAGCGCCTATTGATCAAAAAATTCCCACTGCCAGTGTAAAAGCCCCTATTACTTCCGCTCCGGTGGAAGAGATGGAGGATATGTGGGACAACATTGACGACCAGGATATGGTGGAATGGAGCTCCAGATCGGCCGAGCATCAAGCTCCGGTAATAGAGCCCCAGGCCGAAGCCGCCCAAATAGCTGCTGGCGCTATGGCTGCCGCTGCTCCGGCCGCAAGCGATAATGTTCCGCGCCTCATTTGCCTAGCCGGCGAATTACATGGCCAGATTTTTCCTTTAAGCGACAAAGAGGTGGTGGTTGGGCGCCATGATGATTGCTCAATTATTTTGCGCGATACTTCCATGTCGCGCCACCATGCCATTATTGCGCGGCACGAAGGTGTCTATGTTGTTACCGATCAAAAAAGCAGCAACGGCACTTTTGTCAACGGACAGCGCATAGAAAAAGCTCGCTTAAGAAGCGGCGATGAAGTTGTTTTCGGCAATGTGGCTTTTAGATTTTTAGAAGCCGGTGATACCGTAAACAGCGCCGCTCCGCTGGCCGTAAAACCGGGACAAAAGGCGCCGAAAGCCGCACAGCCGACAACTACCGGCCGTCTGCCCAAACGTTTTTTGGCCGCTGCCGCCGGTGTCACTGTTCTCATGGCTATATTTATGGGCATTATTATCAATAAATTGCGCACACCGGTAAACGATCAGATAGATGCTGCGCAAATAAGAGCTATTTTTGAAGGCGGCGTCTCGGCTTTTAGAGGCCGCAAATGGAACGAAAGCCTAAACCGCTTTACTGCCCTTTCGCAATTTGAACCCGGTAGCCAGCTGATAAAGCGCTATATCGAGCGCATAAAACAGGAAACCGAAGTAGAGCAACGCCTAAACTCCATTCAAGATATAATAAGCAAAAAGCGCTTTGTAGATGCTGTTGTTCTGCTGGAAAAGGTGCCAGAAGAAACCGTTTACAAAGCCGAGGTGAGCGGCCTCAAAGGGCAGATTGAAAACGAAGCGCAAAAAGAGATAAACAAAGTCCAAGAAGTAATTGACGGCGATGCGGCTGCCGATGCTGTGCCGATGATCGAGGCCTTGCGCCAAACGCTGCCCACTTCTTTCCATGGCCAGCTGGATAATTTACTAGCCGCCATAAATCAAAAACAGGAAGAGCTTAAAGAAAAGGAAGCCAGCGAAGCACGCCAGGCCAGTCAGCAGCGCTATGCCAGTATCCGCAAAAAAACCGATTCCACAGCTAACCAGGCCATTAACCTCTTTAAAGAGCGGAAAATAGCCGCTGCCCTCAAGCTGCTGGAAGCTAACGGCGCCCCCAATCAATCAGCCCAGGCCGAGCTCGTTTCTTTATATAATAAGATTACAAAATTCGATGAAGCTTACCAAAGCGCCCGCCAGGAATGGCAATTCAAAAATGTAGAAGCAGCTATTCCCATGCTCCGCAAAGCTCTCACTTTGGAGAGCAAAATTGCTTCCGGTAAATCTCCTCAGGCTGCTGAACTCAGGCAGTGGCAAGCCGATATGCTCTTCATAAAAGGTATGCGCTCTTATAGCGCCAAACAGTACCCGCTGGCTTTCCAAAATTTCCAGGAAGCGGTGAACCTCTACCCCGGCCACACTCAAAGCCAGAACAAGCTAAAGGAAATATCGGATATGGCCGATGAAATGTACCGCAAAGCTTACATTATGAAAGGCACCGATCCCACCCAGTGCAAAGCTCTTTTGAATCAGGTTTTGCGCATGGTTTCTTCCGGTAATCCGCTTTATAGCAAAGCCCGCGACCTGCTCTCCACCCTGCCGTAAAAGCTTTAAGTGGCGTATTTTTAAAAGAAACTTCCTCTTTATATGTCTTTTTAGTTGACTCAAAAAAAAAAAAAATAGACTAATTTATGTTAGATTGTATCAAAACGTCTAACACTGGCATATTTAAGCCTTTAAACAGGCCGAGGAGGGCAAAATGAGGCGGACAATCTTAGTAATGGGTGTCTTACTCTTACCGCTTTTGTTGAGCAGCTGTTCCAATAAACCGGAACAGAATGTGCCGCGCACCAGAGGCGTTAACGAAGCATGTGATGACACAAAAAACCTCTGTGTGGACGGGCTATATTGCGACAACGGCAAATGCCGCGAATTGTGCAACGAAAACGCCCCCTGCGGCAGTAATGAAAAATGCATTGATAATCGCTGTGTGCCTTGGAGCAATCCAGGTAGCAATACCGATATTCCAGGTAGTAACACCGATGAGCCTGGCAGCAATACCGATCTTCCCGGCACACAATCACTGGGCGATAATTGCGATGCGCAAAACAAATGCGCTTCTGGCCTCTCCTGCCTTAGCGGCACCTGTCACAAAAATTGTCAAAATAGCTCAGAATGCCAGACAGGCGAAGAGTGTAGAAATAGTGTTTGTCAGTTGCCACAAATAGCCGGGGAGACAAACAAAGTGGCTCTGCCGGCCGGCGGCGGACTCACCAACATTGCCGGAAAAACCCAAGGCTCGCGCTACAAAGTGGAAATACTGGGCGGCGCCATGTCCGGGGCGGCCAAGGGAACTCAAAACTCTGTACAAATCAACGAAGGCTCTTGGAAATAGAGCATAAAGGAGCAAACTATGAGAAAGAGCATTTTAAGAGGACTTATGGCTTTTGCCCTGCTGGCGGGCAGCACAACTATGGCAAAGGCCGATGTGGCAAATGTACCGCTCTCTTTTACTCATCACGGCCTTATTTGGGACGGTGATGAGCTGGCTAGCGGCAACATCAGCATCACCGCCACCATTTATGATGGGGAGGGCAATGCCATCAAAACGGTTACTAAAGAAGTTACCGTGGAAAATGGCTTTTATAACCTCACCATAGACGAATTAAGCCTTGATGCCATTTTAGCCGCCAAAGACAAATTGGAGCTGGGCCTAAAAATCGGCGATGATGAAATGGCCGCCCATATTCCCATTTCTTCGGTGCCTTTTGCCATAAGAGCGGCTCATGCCGATAGCGCCTCGACAGCTGCAAACCTGAGCTGTGACCACTGTGTGACAGAGGATTTGCTCTCAGGAGATATCAATTTAAAACTGGCCAATAGCGGTAACTCTTCCGGAGAAATGGTTATCCCCAATGGCTCAATCAACAACGAAAAAATTGATTTTAATTATGCCGCTTCCAATGCCAAAGGCGGCCCGGCGACAGAGCTTGCAGCTGAAGTTGTTACCACAAACACCATCAAAGAGCTGGCAGTTACCTCCACTAAACTCGCTAACGGCGCCGTTACCAAAGACAAACTAGGCGACAGCTCCGTCGATAGCGCCAAAATTTCCGATGGGACAGTTGAACTGGCTGATTTGCATGTGGACTCGGTCAATAGCGCTAAAATTGTCGATGGCTCTATCACTGCCGATGATTTGGGAGCAGATTCAGTAATAACAGCCAAAATACTGGATAAAAATGTTACCAATGCCAAATTGGCGGACAATGCTGTAACCACCGACAAAATAGCCAACGGCACCATCACTAATGATGATATTAAAAATGGTACCATCGGTTACGGTAAAGTTGTGGCCTCAGAATTTTTAAACAAAATGTATCCTGTGGGCTCTATATATATCAGCACTGCTCTCAAGACAGCCGCGGAAGTTGCCAGTGCCCTGGGCGGCGGTACATGGGAAGCTTATGCGGCCGGGCGCGTTTTAGTTGGCGTTGGTACAAGCGACCAAAGTTTCACAATAGGCACCAATTCCGGATCCAGCACAACCAGTTACACACCGGTTGGAACAGTTGGAGGCCACACACTTACTGTAGCTGAGATACCGTCTCACAATCACTCATTTACAGGCTCAGCGGCAACAATTACCGTAAAAGGCGGAGATCACACCCATGGTCCAGGTACCCTAACGGGAAAATATTATGGTCGCGATAATGATAATAGTGGCGAAACTGTATTTGGTGCTCAAATGGATAACTATAGCGCTTATGATACCTGGGCAAAAGATGGCTCTGTGGTGATCAACGGTGGCAAGACAGCCGCTTCCGGTAGCCTAACATTGACAGGTTCTTATACTCCAGCTGGGTCTATCGGAAATAAAGGTGGCGGCGGCTCACACAATCACAGTTTCACCGGCACCAGCGCCAAAATCAGCACCTTGCAACCTTACATTGTTGTTTATATGTGGCGGCGCAAAGCATAAGCCAAGCTTATTTCCTTTTTTAATCTCTTAAAAGAAACTTTACCTTAGATATTCTCCACAGTAAGTAGCGGAGTGCCTGCTTTAGTCCAGCTTGGGTTCGTTATTCAGCATGAGTACAGGTTGGCCGGTGGCTTCCAAAACATCGCGCCAGAGAGAGCTCTCCGGGCTCACGCAGTTGCGCTTAGAAACGGAAACTGCCGTTGGAATATGCACAATTTTATTATTCACCTGAGCAATCAGGCATTTGGTGCGCCCGCTCATGGCGGCATGCACGGCGTTGGTGCCGAGCCGGGCGCAGTAAATGGCATCACTGGGGCTCGCCGGAATAGCTCTTATGATATAGCTGGGGTCGATATAGCGCAGGCCGATATCAATATTTTTTTCGGCAAAATAAGCCTGAATACCAGCCTTTAAAAAGGTGCCGATATCGCCTAATTTTTTATTGCCGGAAGCATCGCAGCCGAGAGAGGCTTTAAGGTGCTCCTGCCCTGCCCCTTCGGCCACCAGCACCACAGCGTGGTTATTGGCCAAAACCCGTTTTTCGAGAGCGGCGTAAAAGCCGTTATCGCCATATAGGTCAAAGGGCACTTCGGGAATGAGCACAAAATCGACATCGCTGCTGGCAAGTGCCGTATTAACAGCAATAAAGCCCGATTCGCGGCCCATAACTTTTACCAAACTGATGCCGCGAATGGCGCCTCTCGCCTCCACATTGGCGCAGGTGATAACTTTGCTGGCCTCGGCTACCGCCGTTTCAAAACCAAAAGAGCGCTGAATAAAGGAGAGGTCGTTGTCGATGGTCTTGGGAATGCCCACCACTGCCACTTTGAGCTTTCTGGCCTCTATTTCTTCGGCAATAGCCAGCGCTCCCCGCTGCGTACCGTCGCCGCCGATAGCGAAGAGCATGGAAATACCAAGGCGCTCAATAGCATCGACAATCTCCGGCACGCGGTTGCCACCGCGCGAGGAGCCCAAAATAGTGCCGCCCAAAGTGTGAATATTATCCACTATTTCCGGATTAAGCTCCATGGTTGGAATGGCATATTCCGGCAAAAAGCCGCGATAACCGTAACGAATACCGGTGATGCGCCTTACGCCGTATTGATTCCAAAGGCACATAACAATAGCTCTTATAACGGCATTCAGGCCCGGGCAGAGGCCACCGCAGGTAACAATGGCGGCATGGACTTTTGAGGGATCAAAATAGATATATTCCCGCGGGCCGGCCTTTTCCAAAAGGTCTTCACGGCGGTAGCTTTTAGGAGCGTCCGGAGCACCGTAATGGTCGGGAATAATCAAATCGGCATCTGTAACATAATTGGCAATTAAGTCATCGGCAACTTTGGATAATTTAATTGGTGAGGGTATCTTGGCCGCCCCCAGAGTGGAAATAGTAAAATCTTGCTGTTCGGTCATAAATATGTAGCTCCCTGTTATTGCCGGCTCGGCAATATGATTCATTGTCTCTATAGATCGGCGGAAGCTATTCTTCAATATCTTTGGCCAGCTTCTTTATTAAGCACCTTTTGAGTGTTGTCAGTTTTTTATAGCTTTACTAGAGTAGTGAGGCGGAGGCCCGATGGACAAAAGGCAATTTGGCAGCAAATATCAACTCATAAAGCACTATATGACTTTGGCGTTCAAAATTGAGTACGGCGATTTGGGGGGGCAATTTCGCTCGCACTTAAAGGGCAGCGGCCTGGAGTTAAAAGAGGTGCGCCCGCTGGAGAGCGGCGAAGATGCCAGACGCATCGACTGGAAAACCACAGCCCGCACCGGCCGCCCCCATGTGCGCCTTTTCCACGCCGAAAGAGCTTTAAGACTTATGCTGCTTATTGATAACAACGGTTCATTAGCTCTTAATTACGGGCGCGAGCGCTCCTTAAAAGCCGAATTAGCTCTGATGGCGGCCTTTGTCCTGGGCTGGGCTGCTCTCAAAAACGGCGATAATGTCGGCTGGTTTTTTAATGCTGCCAAACCTTTCTTTGGCCCTTTTAGCCACAGCGAAGCCGCCTTTTGGCAAGGGATAGGCCGCGCCGAAGAAATACTTTTGCGCCCGGAGGCCGACCTAAATTATCTGCCTTTGCCGGATTTTTTATCAGCCGCTGCAAAGGCCGCCAACCGCGAGACCACTATGGTTATCATTTCTGATTTTTTGGCCATAAGTGACAATAACTATGATAAATGGCTTAAAACCCTCAAAACTATCGCTCTAAAAAAAGAGCTTTTGGCCCTTTCCGTCACCGACCCTTTAGAAAAAAGCCTGCCGGACCGCGGCCTTCTCTGGTTAAAAAATCCCTCTACCGGCCATGAAGTGCTTTTCGACAGCTCCTCCGGCGAATTGCAAAAAGAATATGCCGCCAGAGCCAGGCGGCGCGAAGTCCATCTGGAGCGGCTCTTCAAGGAGGCCGGAGTACCTTATCAAAATCTTTCTGCCGCCCAGGACCCGGCGGCTGTTATCATGAATCTCCTGAGATTGAAAGCCGGGCATTAATGAAATTTAAAAGAGGTTTTTTAGCTAATATCTTGGTGCTTTTTATTTTTTCCTGCACAGGCGGAGAAAAAGGAAAAAGAGAGCTGGCGCCTCCAACTTTTTGCAATAATTTTATCACCTTGGGGCCATCAATCACCGAGCTGGTCATCGCTCTTAAAGCCGAAAATCGTCTTTTGGCCGTTTCCCGCTATGACGACCGACCGGAGGTAGCCGAAAAACCGCGTGTAGGCGGCATTTTAGACCCGGAGATAGAACGCATTGCCGCCCTTAATCCTGCTTGCCTCTTTTATATTCCCTCCGGCGCGGCTCTGGAAATGCGCCTGAATCCACTAAGAAACAGCAATAAAACCAAAGTGCTCCCTATTGATATTCCCAATATTAAGGCTATTCCCAAAGCTCTGAATGAGCTGGGGCAGCTCTTGCATCTTGAAGATAAGGCCACAGAATTACAACATAATTTTGAGCTCAAAGAAAAAGAGGTTGATAATCTGGCATTACAAAAAGGGGCCAAACTCCGCGCCGTTACCGTCTATGGCCTGGCGCCTTTGGTAGTGGCCGGGCGGGGCAGCATGGGCCATGAGCTCATGACTCTTGTCGGCTTTGAAAATCCGGTAAAAAAAGAAAATTATCCGGTAATTGATGAAGAATATTTTCTCTCTTTGGCGCCGGATATTGTGTTTGATATGAGTCACCAGGAGGGCGGCGCACGCTTAAAACGCCTCATTGGCCCCAAAACGCGTCTTATAATTCTAAATGATGAGGAACTGCGTCACCCTGCGCTGAATAGCCTCGCTGTTTGGCAAAAACGCCTAAAAGAACTGGGCTTTTGAGGAAAAATTATTTTGCTTTAAATTCCAGATGTTGCCCCACAGAGAGCCCCAGCTCGGCCACCCGGCCGGCCCAAAGCTCCAGAGTGGCCACCGCCTTAAATGTGCCGGCATAGGGGTAAAAGGGGCGAAAATTTTGCACAATTTTCAAAATATTGCCAGCTTCGTCCAAAAAAACGGCATCTATGGCATAGAACATAAAAAAATTATGAATCGCATTACAGGGATAGAGTAAAAGGCCGCTTTTGGCCACTTCCGGCGGGCGGCCGATGAGCCCGCGCGCCCTTGTTAGCCAGCTTGAGGCGTTAAAACAGGTGGGCAAAAGCACTTCGCCGGCCCGACTGATAGCGATTAAAGCGCCCATTTGGCTCACATCTTTAAGACTCATCGGTAATTCCTTGGGCCCAGTTTTTGGCCAAAACCGAAAGAGCTTCCCGCTCATTAAGATCTGGATTTTCCCAGACTTTTTCTAAAAGATAGCGGCGGAGCTCACCCAGCGCCGGGCCGGCTTTTAAAGCGCATAATTCCATTAAATCATTACTTTTTATAGCCAAATTTTTGTCATTATAGAGCGGCTCGCTTTGGTAGCGCTCTGCCAATGTCCGGAGGCTTTCCGGCCCGCGAAAAAGCGCTAAATAATCGGGTATTAAAGAGTAATTTTGGGCTATAAATTCCCGCTCGGTGGCTATACCCTGCGGCGGCGCGGCGCGTAAAATATGCCAAAGAGCTATTAAATGATTGCGCTCTTTAGCCGGCAAAACCAGGCGCTCCGCTAAAGATTTTGGCTCCTGCGGCAAATAGCTAAAAAGATGGCCAAGGCGCAGGGTGCGCTCCAAGGGAAGCCCGGCCAGACCATTTAGGCACTCCTCCCAAGCGGAAATAGCCGTAAGCTCCGGCCAAAGGAGCTCAATAAGCCCTATTTTTTTAAATAAATTTAGGGCCTTTGTCGCCTGTGGAGCCGTTAAAACAAGGCAAAATTCCTGGGCAGTGCGCTCTTTGCTGAGCCCGGCGGTTAAGGGCGCCAGTTTTTGCATGGCTTTATATGTTTCCGGCACAATTTCAAAACCCAGCTTAGCCATAAAACGGGCGGCGCGCAAAATCCGCAAAGCATCTTCCTTAAAGCGCTCTTCCGCCTGACCAACTGTGCGAATCAGCTGCGCTTTTAAATCCGGCTGCCCGCCGAACGGGTCGCAAAGCGGCCCGGATGGCAACTTATAAGCTATGGCATTTATTGTAAAATCACGCCGTGCCAGGTCGTCTTCAATCTTGCTGATAAAATTCACTGCCTCCGGGCGGCGCCCATCTTTATAAGCGCCGTCGGCCCGCAAGGTGGTTATCTCATATTGGCCGCCGGGCATAATAATGGTCACTGTGCCGTGCTTGATGCCTGTTGGAATAACTTTTTCAAATATTTCTACTACTTTTGCCGGCTTAGCCGTGGTTGCCAAATCGTAATCATGGGCCGGGATAGCCATGAGCCTATCGCGCAGAGCACCGCCCACCAGGTAACACTCCTCACCGGCCAGAGCCAGCTTTTGGGCAATAGTACGTAAATCGGCCGGTAAAGTTAAATCCATAAATACTCGCTATTCCGCTTTTACGGCATTTAATTTGTTTTCCAGCTCTTCCCAGCGGGCATAGAGGGCATCCACCACCTTTTGCGCTTCCTCCACCTTGGCGGCGGCGGCCGTGAGTTTAGCGGCACTAGTGCTGATAGCCGGGTCATTAAGCTCTTCATTACAGCGGCTGAGTTCGGCTTCAGCGGCTTCTATCTTGCCCTCAAGAGCCCGGTATTCGAGTTCTTCGCTATAGGTTAGAGCTTTTTTATTAACCTTTTTGCTTTGGGCCGGAGCCGCCTGGGCCTTCTTGGGCGCCTCATTTTGCTCGCGCATCCAAGCCATATATTGGGCAAAATCGGCACAAATAATAGCACTACCCCGATTATTCAGGCCAATAATAAGGTCGCAAATATTTTCCAAAAGAGCCCGGTCGTGGGTAACAATCAGCGCCGCCCCGGGGAAAGAGGCCAGGCTTTCTTCCAAAATGTCGATAGTAGCAATATCGAGGTCATTAGTGGGCTCATCGAGGAGCATGAGGTCGGCTTCGCGCAGCATCAGGCGGGCAATAAGCACCCGCGCCTGTTCACCGCCGGAGAGGTTATCAAGGCGCATCTCCAGTTGCTCCGGCCTAAACAAAAAGCGCTCGGCCCAACCGGCCACATGGATGGGTTTTCCCTGATAAATAACGCTGTCTCCGCTTTCGGTTAAAGCCTTTTTTAGCGAAAGTTTTTTATCCAGCTGTTCACGTTTTTGGTCAAAATAGACTATTTTTAAATTATCGGCCTTAACTATTTCGCCGCCCGTGGCGCTGAGTTCTCCGGCCAAAACTTTAAGCAGCGAGGATTTACCGCTGCCGTTGGGGCCGACAAGGCCGATGATGAGACCATTTTGAATCACAAAACTTAAATCTTTAAAAAGATCCCGCTCGCCTCTATTAAGCGCTAAATCGCGGGCCACCACAAGGCGCTTGGTTTTGCGTCCGCTGGCTGTAAAAGTGAGCTCAAGTTTAGTATTTTGACCAAGATTTTTCAGCGCTTTTAGCTCTTCCAGCATAGCTTTGGCGTTATTTACTCTGGCCGCGGCTTTGGTGCTTCTGGCCGGGGCGCCGTGATGCAGCCATTCGTTTTCCCGGCGAGCTTTACTGGCCAGGCCGCTTTGGTACTGGGCCTGCGCTTTGAAAAAAGCCTCTTTTTGGGCCAGAAACTCCCGGTAGTTGCCTTTAGCGGTAAAGTAGCCGGCCGGATAGTGGTAATCTATTTCCCAAATAACGTTGGCCACATTTTGCAAAAAGGCCCGATCATGGGTGATAGTGATTACCGCCAGCGGCGCAGAGGCCACAAAAGACTCCAGCCAGAGAATACTCTCTAAATCAAGATGGTTGGTGGGCTCATCCAAAAGGAGAATATCGGGGCTAATAACCAGGGCCGCCGCCAAAGAGAGGCGGCGCTGCCAGCCGCCGGAGAGAGTTTCGGCTAAAACATCGCGCTTATTAAAGCCTAAAAGCGCCGCTGTTTTGGCAATAGCTGCCTCTTTTTGCGCTTCGTCGGTGGGTAATTTGGCAAAAGCTGCATCAAATGAAGCAGCTAAAATATCATAGACACTTTGGCCGGGGGCAAAATCTGGGCGCTGCGGCACATAAGCGAGGCGCGCGCCCTGTTTTAAGGCTATTTCGCCTTCGTCATGGCTCTCCAGGCCGGCCATAATTTTTAATAAAGTGCTTTTACCGCTGCCGTTGGGGCCGATGAGGCCAATTTTATCGCCACTATTTACATGAAGCGTGAGATCGTGAAAGAGATCGCGCGCGCCGTAAGCTTTGCCGATATTCATAATACTTAATAAAGTGGCCATCTATTCTCCTCCCAAGCCGGGATTTTGCCGACTCTTTATGGCAGAAAAAGATGATTTTGGAAAGAGCCAGTCTACGGTAAAAGCTGCAGATTTTCAACCAAGGAATAGCGCCCGCCGCAGGCGGGCGGATCGCGCTGATTTTTCAAAATTTTACAGGGTACCCTGTATATTAGGTATTGAAAATACCTAAACCATTTTTCCGTGCCTATTGGCACAAGGAGTGCAGTATGAAAAAGTGTAAAGTCTTAGTTTCAGCAATGTTAACTCTCGCCCTCACGGCCTGCGGCGGTGCCGGTGAACAAGGGCCGGAAGGCAAGCAAGGCCCGCAAGGACTCAAAGGTGATGCCGGGAGCGACGGCCAACCGGGCAGCGATGGTGAAGGCTGTTATGTAGTGAAAAAAGATGCCGACCACGGCATTGTTATTTGCCCGGCCGATGGCTCATCATACGTTATCTACAGCCCGGAAAACTTGCCCAAAGCCAATGGTTTACCTAATGGCAACGGCGGCTATCTTTACTGCAATGCCGGTTATTTTGGAGAAAGTTGCACCGCCTGCACCTGTGAGCGCGGCACTTGCAACGATGGCCTAAACGGAAGTGGTGAATGTTCTTGCTCCAGAGGTTACACCGGCAAAGATTGTTCCGTACTTGCCCTTGGTTACATGGCCGACACCAACGGCACCGCTTACAAAACAACCATAATCGGCGAACAAATCTGGATGGCTGAAAATATGGCCAGCGATACAGCAACCGACGGCAGCTCAATCACTTGCTATGCCAATACCGACGCTGATCCGGATTTTGTGGAACATTATGGCTGCCTCTATAATTGGGAAGATGCCATGAAAGTTTGCCCTAAGGGCTGGCATTTACCAACACAGACCAATTTTGATGGCTTGCTAAATATTGCCGGCGATAACGCCCAAAACAAAACAGATAATCTGCGTTCCGCAACTTGGCTAAATGGCAATGACAGTCTTGGCTTTAATGCTCTTCCTGCCGGAGACAAGCTCAGTACCAATTACCTTCATTTTGGTACCGGTGCTCGCTTTTGGTCAGCCACAGGCAATACTACCCTCGCCTTCTACTTGGGGCTCGGTCCTAACAATGCTTATATGGACAGAACCGGCGTGGAAGCTGCTTTCTCCGTGCGCTGCATAAAAGACTAAATGCGCGTCTCTCTCATTAATCAAGCAGACTTTTATCCAGCAAAAAGTTAATAATTCCAATTTGTTCTATGCCGTTTTCATCCCGCCGGAGTTTTATATTGTCGCGCGTGATAATGAGCTTTTTAAAACTATCACCAATAATATTCAAAGGTCTTTTTTCCTGCCGGCTCTTGGCCTCCGTCTCTAAATAGAGCGCTGACTGAATATAATATTTTTGGCTCCCTTTACTGGCGATGAAGTCAATCTCCAGCTGCTTTTTGATAGTTTTGCCATTAGCCCCTTTGTCAAAAGTCTCTATAACTCCAACATCCACCGAAAAGCCGCGCGCTAAAAGTTCATTATATATAATATTTTCCATGAGATGGCTTTCTTCCGTCTGGCGAAAGTTAAGCCGGGCATTACGCAAACCAACATCTGCCAAATAATATTTGGCCGTGGCAGCTATATATCTCTTGCCCTTAATATCATAGCGCGACGCCTTTGAAAGCATGAAGGCATCCTCAAAGTAGCCGATATAATTCTTGATGGTGTGATCGCTAATAGTCTTTTGTTTAACACTCTTAAAAGTTTTTGAAAGTTTTAGGGGATTAGTAAGCGAACCAACAGCAGATGACAAAATATCCAATAATTCATCAAGTTCTACACTGTTGCGCACTTTGTGACGCTCAAGAATATCGGCCACATATACCTCTTTAAAGAGATTTTTGAGATACGCCGCTTTTTCTTCAACCTCAGTCAGGCTAAGGACATAGGGCATACCTCCGTAATTCAGATAATCATCGAAAGCTTCATCCTTAGAACCGGAATATACCGAAGAATATTCTGCAAAACTAAGGGGATAAACCCTTATCTCATCGCCCCTTCCACGAAACTCGGTGATAATATCGGAGGAGAGGAACTTGGAATTACTGCCGCTTACATAAACATCAACATTCGCCAGATGCAAAAAGCCGTTAAGCGCCTCTTCAAAATTTTGTATAAATTGAATTTCATCGAGGAGCAAAAAATAATCGGAGGAATCTTTAAGCAAACTGCTTACATGATTATAAAGGCTCTCGGCTGAGCGCAATGGTTTATTCCGAATATCATCAAGAGCTATTCTGATTATGTGGTCGGCCGCTATGCCGCTTTCCAGCAAATAGTTATAAAAAATGGTGTTCAAAAGATAGGACTTACCGCAGCGCCGTATGCCGGTTATAATTTTGATCAGCCCATTTTTTTGTTTACGAATAAGCTTTTGAAGATATATGTCACGCTTAATCTGCATTTACTCTTCCCATTGCGAATATTGGTGGAAATCCACCTTTTTTCGCAATAACTATAGTATTTCGGAGCAGAGGACAATCATTTATTGCGAATTTTGGTAAAAAAACACCTTTTTTCGCGATTACCATTTTCAAAAGATCCGCGCGGTTTAGAGGAGAAATTGCCGCCGCAAGCGGCGATCGCGCCAGTTTTTCAAAATTTTACAGGGTACCCTGTATATTAGGTATTGAAAATACCTAAACCATTTTTCCGTGCCCATTGGCACAAGGAGCGCAGTATGAAAAAGTGTAAAGTCTTAGTCTCAGTAGTGTTAACTCTAGCCCTAGCTGCCTGCGGCAGCGCCGGTGAGCAGGGGCCAGCTGGCCCAGAGGGCAAGCAAGGCCCGCAAGGACTCAAAGGCGATGCCGGCAGCGACGGCCAGCCGGGCAGCGATGGCGAAGGCTGCTATGTGGTGAAAAAAGATGCCGATCACGGCATAGTTATCTGTCCGGCAGATGGCTCTTCGTATGTCATCTATAGCCCGGAAAACTTGCCTAAATCCAATGGTTTACCTAATGGCCAGGGCGGCTATCTTTACTGCAATGCCGGCTACTTTGGAGAAAATTGCGCTGCTTGCACCTGTGAGCACGGCACTTGCAACGACGGCCTAAATGGAAGTGGTGAATGCACCTGTGCAGCCGGATATATCGGCAAAAACTGCGACATAGAAAACCTTCTAAAGTACAACAGCAAAATATATAAAGTGGTGCAAATTGGCGAGCAAATCTGGATGGCCGAAAATATGGCTACTGATACAGCCACAGATGGCAGCGCTGTGACTTGCTATGCCAATACCAACGCCGACCCGGTTTTTGTGGAAAATTACGGCTGCTTATATACTTGGGCTGATGCTATGAAGATTTGTCCCACCGGTTGGCGTTTACCGGAAAAAAGCGACTTCGATGACTTATTAACCTATGTGGAAAATAATCGCACTAGCAGTAGCAACTTCTTGGCCCTTATAGCTAAAAGCACTGCTTGGACTGGGCACCAAAACCAAGGTGGTGATGACTTTGCTTTTTCTGCGCTACCAGCCGGTCGCAGGGGCGTCGATGGCAATTACAGCCTTTTTGGCACACTCACCGGTTTCTGGTCGGCTACATATAATGCTATCGGCACCGCCAACACCCTGAGCATCAGTAGCAATAATAGCCCTACCGCCATTACAGGCACGACCGACAAAAGTCTCGCCTATTCCGTCCGCTGCGTGAAACAATAACCGAATAGAGCCCAAAAACTATGGGCGAAATACCTCTACTGGCAAATCAGGTATCAACTTATAATGCTTATTGTTAGCGGTACAAAGCCTTTGGCCATACTGCACACAAGTCGCAGCAATCAGGGCATCGCCCATCTCCAGTGAATTCACCAGGAAAAAGCTTTCGACATAACTCAGCGCTTTTGCAGAAATTATCTCGTTCAGTTGAATTATTTCAACATCAAGTTTTTTAAGCATTTTCTTAAAAATAGCCAGTTCCTGCTTATTTTTCATACCCTGCACAAGTTCCATATAGGTAACGGCGGAAATACTAAAAGGAGCCTCAGCAAGAACTTTGCTCCTAGCATTTTCATTACCACGCAAAAACCAGATAAGCACATCAGTATCAAATATCAAAATGGCGCCCCCGACGCAGTGTTCGCGCGTATTCTTCTACATTTTCCGCTTCATTATGACTTTTCCAAAGTCCAAATGCCTCTTCTGTGTCGTCATCTGTATATTTTTTTACTTTACTTTCAACTGGTGCTGCCCGGCGAAATGAATCAAGAAATGTAATAATAACTTCTTTTCCATTAAAAGAAGGAGGCAAAAAATCATCAGCCACAATATTGCCGCCATTTACATATCCTTTTACTGCCAACATTTTCGCACCTCCCACTCTACTCACTATAGCACACCTAGCCATATTGCGCTAGCGGCTCGGGGGCAAGGTAAAGACTCCGGCAATTTTACATCAATTTCCGCAAATTCGGCAGCCACGATGCCCTCCTCTTTTCTCCTTCACCCCACAAATATTTAATAATTACAGCATGTTCCCCCTCTCCATTTGTAAAAAATGGAGAGGGGTGCCGCGAAGCGGCGGGGTGAGGGCCGCCGCAGGCGGCTCGCGCCTATTTTTCAAAATTTTACAGGGTACCCTGTATATTAGGTATTGAAAATACCTAAACCATTTTTCCGTGCCCATTGGCACAAGGAGCGCAGTATGAAGAAGTGTAAAGTTTTAGTCTCAGTAGTGTTAACTCTCGCCCTCACGGCCTGCGGCGGCGCC
>JAEEML010000145.1 GCA_016283195.1 Deltaproteobacteria bacterium
CAAAGGTGCTCTTTATTCTTGAGCCACCGGCAATATTGAGTGCCATCTGCCCACCATTGCCTTGCAAAGCTGTATCAACCTTGCCTTTTTCTATTTCGCCATAGAAGTAGCCATCTGAAATATTCATTACTGTGTTGGCCGCCGAAACACCGCCGCCGATATAAAGTTCATTAAGTGTGGCCTTTAGGGCTACACCCTCGGCCATATCAAGCGAAATATTTTGATCGGGAATGGCAAAGGCAACATCACTAGCCACACCGGTTGCTGTTAAGCCGCCTTTCATCCTAATGGCTATTTCCGGAGAAATATTAATTATTCCGTCGCCGCTCAAATCAACTTGGTTAAGATCAAGGCCGAGATTATCTTGGGAAACAATTATATTGCTCATGGAACCGTCCATGTTGGTAATTTTCACATCGCCCAAGGTAGAGAAAGTGCCGTTGCCAAAAGTTACACCGCCGCTGATATTGGAACGCCTGATATCCAAAACAGTGGGCCTTTCATCAGTTCCAAGGGGAATAAGCGCCGTACAATCAAAATCGCCTTTTACCCCGCCTATCACCGTTTCACCGCTGGCAGTATTCATTTCAAAGAGGCCGACTGAGCCGTTTTTCACACTATAGCGGCTACCATCAGGCAGGATAACATCGCCGCTTAGTTTGAAATCTTTGCTTGTTTTCTTAAAAGATATCATCCCGGCATCGCTCACCGTAAGCTGGCCGGCACCGGAAATATCCATAGAGACGTTGGTTACACTATCACCAGCTACTATCGACAAATTCTTGGCCGAAAGGTCGAGATTTTGCACCGTGCCTTTAATAACCCCACCTTGCATATTAAGGGCACCCTCAATAGTTCCCTTTATGGCATCGGCTCTGCCGCCTCCGCCACCAATCAGCGCCCCACCGGAAAAATCAATTCCCGCTTTAATTTTGGGGAAATTAAAATCCATCTCCGGCTTGCCGTCAGCACCTTGAACATAGTGGAAAAAGCCATTTTTCACAGCCGCATCTGTCAACGCAACCGCCGTGCCGCCAAAAGTGCCGTTTACGTCAATATTCTCAGCTTCGACATTGTTTATAACCATCTCGATTTGCGGTTTGCCGCTAAGCGCACCGATAACTTTCATCGCTATGCTAACGTGTGCCCCATCAAGACGGCAACCTGCAGCGGCACCGCCGAGAATCGTCTCACCGAGAACAGCATCACCGGAAATGGTAAAATTATCCGGCGCACCGGAAATATTCAAATGCGAATCCGCCCCGATAGTTAATTTTTGCCCATTACCAAAATTAATAGTGCCGGGAGCCAGTTGGGTTTTGGCAACAAAGAAATTGGCATTTTCAGGATGAATTTTAGAAGCCAGAGCTTGCAACTGCTCTTCAATCGAGGGATTCTTGGCTGCCTCGGTTGCCGGTTCTGTCACTTTATCTGTCTTAGCAGGCTGCGTCGGTTTAGTCGGTTGAGCAGGTTGCGTCGGCTGGGCAGGCTGAGTCGGCTGAGCAGTTTGCCCGCCGGAGACAGGCGTCTTCGGCGATGGTTTTTGCTGCCCATTAGTTACTTTTATTTTTCCGGCATGGATAACACTGGCATCAAGCTTGCCATATAAATCTTTGAAATCAAGTGGGAACTGCGCATCGCCAAATAATGCTTTACCTATCTCGGCGCCGATTTTTTCTCTTATATCATTCTGCACATTTTTATAAATAACCTCAAGGGCAGAAATAGTAGTGTGCTCAATATCAACCAGTGGGTAAAGGTAACCGAGACCGGTTTCGGGATCTTTACGAATTTCCATACCGGCGATGGTAATACCAACAGAGGTACCGACACTGCCGGGTCCCGGCAACCAATAAGTGCCTTCAGCTTTTAATTTAAGTGGTGGATTTAATTTAACTTTTGAATTATTATTCTGCAAAACGCCATTTTCCACAATCAAAGTTGCGGTAATGGGCGCTTTTTCTCTGGAACCGGAAATAACCACATCATACCCCATGGTATCTTTAGTCACCATCATATCAACATCGTGCTTGGAAGAGAGATGGAAGAGTTCTGTGGTTAAAGAATCCACCGGCACCGAAACAGTTAGCTGCGTCGCTTTCAGAGTGCCGAAAATCTCATTCAAATCCAGAGAAATGGGGGGAATAAGAGTTGTTAATTCCTTAGTATTCAGTTGTTTAAGCCGGCTATCAATTCGCTGCCGTGCCAGCGGCTTACGCATGGTTGCCAGCTGCAAATCGCCATCGGGCATAATAGCGCCGTCCGGCAAACTGGCCGCACTCACCTGCTCTATAGCGCCCTTTTGTACTGCTCCGGTAATGAGCGTATTACTAAAGCTGATACCGCCGGCGCATTTAATATGGCCGGTTTCATCGAGAGTGGCACCCAAAACCAGAGTAGCCACCCCGGTGGAATTGTCTATTTCTATGGAAGCATTATCTATTCCGGGAATAGCCCCGGCCACTGCCGTAACATTTTCACCGAGTTCTATCCGCAATTCTCCACTGAAATCCGGAGAAACTGCCCCTTCCTTCCAGCCCATGTCAAAAATATCAAGAAGGCCGCGAGTTCCGGGAGCTATTCTTATATTTTGCTCTTCAAGCGGCAGGCGCAGCTCATCAAGTACAACATCAATACTGGCATCGGCCCGGAATACCGGCTTTTCGCCGGGTTTTAATTTCAGCTTTTCCAAAGCCACCGTGGCTACACTGCCATCGGCCACATCAACCAAAACCCCACCTTTTGTCATATCGCCAAAAACAGCATCCTCAACATCGGCAAAAACAGAGAAATGGTCGTTTTCAAGAGCTTCAAAATCAAGAGCGGTAAAATCGCCCTGCTTATCAATATCAATATGGCCGCTGCCCTGAACGGCCACTTCATTCATCACTAAATCAAAGCCGGCAGAATCAACAACCGCCAGGCGGTCCATTGTCGCTGTAAATTCTTTAACATCGCCGGATATTTTAAGTTTATCGGCTTTACCGTCGATCACGCTGAGTTCCAAACTACCAAACATATTGAAATCTCGCGCTAAATCAGCTCGTTTGCCCAGTTTCAAGAGCGACGGTCGGCCATCACTGCCGGTAACTTCCACCTGCCCGCTGAGGCCGCTTAGCTCATGGTGCGGAATACTCAAATCGAGCGATTGATGCTTGCCGGCAACCGCAAGAGCAATAACCGGGCTCTTATCTTCTTTGGCAAAATCCATGTGCCCAAACTCCAGCACATTGCGATTTGTACCGCTGGAAGAAGAGGTCTCCATATAAAAATCATCAACACTCAGCGATTTAACGGCAATATTCATGGCGAGCGGCGCATCAGGGCGCAAAAGCTCCCGGCCCTTGCCACTCCGCGTAAGCTCCACATCAAGATCAATGGTACCCTTGCCGGACCTGATAACTGTTGTACCGCTATTCATAATAACCGAATCGGTGGGCAGGTTCATGTGGGCCTTTAATTGGCCGGGAGTACCGCTAACTTCCACTTTAGATCCTTTGGCAACATTTACCGAAAACTCCTTGCCGAAGGAAACCTGGCCGGCCTTTAATGAGCCTTTAAAAGAGACGCCCACCTTATCCAGCTGGAAAGTGGACATAAGAGCCACCAAAGGATCATCAATGACTTGGCCAATGGAAAAAGAGCGAGCTTTGCCCTCTTCATCGGTAGCTGCCAGTTCTTTTTCCCGCTCAACAGCGCCTTTGATATTCTCGCGGGATTCTTCCATCTGATAATTCAGGGTATAAAGCGGATAAGCTGAGTTTTCCACAGGAACCGGCTTACTGCTTTTAACAGGATTACCCTCTTTTTTATCTTTTACATCGCGAGAGACATTAACCGGCAGTTCATTTCCCGGCGTCAAACGAACTTTATCATCACCGCCGGTGAGTTTGTTTATAAGCTTGCTGATACCCTCAATAGTATCGGGTACTTTCTTTTCGCCCTGCAAAACATATTTAGTAATATTAATATTGGGCAAACACTTAACATTGGCCATAATATGGCCGTTTTCGTCAATATAAACGCTCTTTGGATCCCAAAAAAGCGGCCCGTCAAGATCGGTTTCGGTGCCATCAGCCTTTTCAAAAAAGACTCTGGTATGAGCAAAATCGATTTTGCCGTTTTCTACTCTGAGAGTAATGGCGCCTTGGCTATCCGGCCGCACTTTAAAGGGGCCAAGTTTGGTGCCGCCGGTCATGGGAACGGTGATCTTCAAATCGCCGCTATCCATGCGGTTAACCATGTCGCTGATATCCGCTACCGCCGCCGGCCCCCTGATAGGCATAGCCAAGTTGGCCGTTAGCGGATCCTGATTTGCTTTCACAGCAACACTGTTAGCAATGGCACTTTTATCTAAAATATCAACAGAAAGAGCCTCTGCTTTAGCTGCAGGAGCAGCTTTAGCAGCATTTTTAGAATGTTTTATCGAAGCATTAGGCTCAGACAAGGGCTGATATAAATTAAGCGGGCTGCGATTATTAATTCCTTGCATTATGAGGCTCCTTTAAAGCCGCTGGACACACCCAGACCTAGGCTTTATCGCATATTTTAGCCTTTAGTTGTTATATATTTTTGTTTTTTTGCGGAAAATATGCTGATTTACGCAAGAGGCAAGCTATCAGTTATCTAAATCGTGGTTTAAGGCCGGATCAGGCAAAGGAGCCGGATCGCGCGGATTGGTAACTTTGAGTTCCAAGATTTTTTTCGCGCTCTCAGGGTCTTTAAGATCGAGATCGGTGCCTTCGCTAAATTGCTGCACAAATTCAATAATTTTTCTGGCATCACTATCGGTCCACTTCCAAAACCAGGTGCCAGTGCGCGCTGAATCAATACTGGGGTAGAGTTCAAAAAGCTCAAGGCAGCGCAAATAAGCCCACTGGCGGGTCGGCGGCGTACCGTTTTCGGCAATCCAGCCAACATACCAAGCGCGATATTCAGCCTGAAAATATTTATAATTTGAACGGTTTTTGTCGCCATTAACCTGATGGCTGACTTCATGGGGAATGGTGTCTAAGACAGCGTGGCGAGCATAAAGATTGTCTTTGGGATAAGGGTCATTCCCGGCCGGCACAAATTGATTATTGATATAAATGCCGCTACCAAAGGCCGGAGCATAACCAAAAGTAATGCTGCCGGGGTCGTCTTCAATTTCGGTAAAGTGCAGCGGAATTTCACCGGAAAGGAGGCGATTCATGGTATTATCAAGCAGGGTATTTTGCTCAGAACCGGGCTTTTTAATGCTCACTTCGGCCATATAAGCAATGGATTTGGCCGCCCGCTGCTGATCGGGGAGATCCATTTTTTTAAACCATTTAGCACTGCTGAGTTTCACCAGGTGCTTAATGGAATGAGCATTGGGAAAATTCTTGCATTGCGCAAGAAGTGCTATTTTGGTATCTTCCTTTGCAGCACAAAATTCTTTTGTTTTTAATAAGTTAGTGAGTTCTTTTGCCACTTCAGGTGCGCCGGAAGCATTAATAAAAGCCGCTACAAGCTGCTCATTTGCTTCCGCTGTCAAAGGTTCGGCAAAATCCAGCATCTTCATAGCTGCAGCAAAAGCGGCAGCATCTATATTCCCGGCGATGGAGACCAGGCTTTTCTGTGTTTCCAGCGCGAGAGAAGCAAAAGCGGCGCTATTCTCCAAAAAGGCCTTCTGGCTGCTTGTAAGAGCTTGCCACTCGGCGCCGGTCAGGAGTTCGGCAGAGAGAGCCGGCCTGGCGGCCGACATAATGGTGACATCATAAAGAGAGGCATTAGGCTTGGCCACGGCAGTTTTATCGGCTTTAGCTTCCGGCAAAGGAATAGTAACATCAGTACCAGCTTTATTAGCCGGCTTTTCAGCGCTTTTTTCCAAAATATCGCCCGGGGCCGCCGGAGCAGCTTTTCCGCTCTCTTTAGCCGGCGCCTGGGCCACATTATCATTAGCGGCAGTGGCGGCAAGATTTTCCACATGCCAATTATTATGCTGGCTAATTCCGCTAACCATTTTTCCTCCCCAAAAGCTCATCCGCTTTTATCAATCACCCAGGAGCATAAGAAATAGACCTTATCTATTATCTGCTCTTGTGAAGTTATCAGGCCGCCAGGCAAAAAGTTGCTAATTTTTTTGCTTGGCTAAAATTCTGCGCGCCGGCATAGATGTTCTCCTGTTTTCGCCACTTACTCCAAAGCGAAAAACTAACCTAATGTTTTTTAAGATAAAATAAATTTTAGCTTCAATAAGAGGTGCCACTTACCGCTTGGAAACTGGGCGAGATACCAATAAAATCAAGCGCTTAACGAGGTGCTGGGGTGGGTTATTTGCTCTCTTCCAGATTCTTCTTTGCTCCCCAGGCCGCCAGGCCGGCGCAGGCGAGCGCCAAAAGAATAAACATGACCAGAGAGAGCCACTGGCCGGGCGCTCCTTCAAACCACTCGGCAGCCGGTAGGGCTTCCATAAATGCTTCACCGGAAGCATCGGTTTTTAAAGCATATTTCTGGCCAACACTGATAAAGCGAATAGGCGCGCCCAGGGCCGGCTGCCGCAGCACAGCGCCCACAATGCCAAAGATGGCCGCGCCGGCCATAAGTCCAGAGGCAATAAGCACGCCCTGCTCACTTCTAGCCTTTTTGATCTCCTCGGTTTTACCGGATTTACCAACAAGGTAAGCCACAAAAGCGCCAACAAGCACAGGAATATTAATAGATATTGGCAAATACATACCGAGAGCAAAAGCCAGCATAGGAACACCGGCCATATAGAGCACAATAGCCACAATACAGCCCAGGCCATAGAGCAGCCAAGGTTGATTGGCTGGGTCGGAGAGGAGTCCTTGGCTGACAGCGGCAATCATATTGGCCTGCGGAGCGGGCAGCACGGCAGAATTGGAGACCCACTGGCCGGCGCTCTCCACCACAAAGTGGTAGCCGCTATCCATGATGGGAATAACAAAAGAGACGACAAGTGCCGCCACCGCTATACCTAAAAATTTCCATTTTTCCTGATTTTTGGGCGTGGAACCAATCCAGTAGCCGATTTTAAAATCGGTGACAAGAGCACCGGAGGTGGAGAGCGCCGTGCAAACGGCGCATCCGGCGATGAGGGCAATGACCATACCGCCCGCGCCGGATGCGCCGGCCGCCACCAGAGCCAGAATAGTGAGCACCACGGTGATAAGGGTCATACCGGAGACAGGGTTAGATCCCACAATGGCAATGGCCTGAGCGGCCACCGGCGTAAAGAGGAAGGAGAGCATAAAGCCCACACCGGCGCCGATTATGGCAAAGAGGAGCGAAGCCCCAAAAGTATAAGTGGCACCGGTAGCACTATCTATGGTGGTAAAAGCAATACCAAAGAAGAGAACGGCCATTAAAACAGCTGCGCCCAGTTGCATCAAAAGGACAGTGCGCGGGTGCAAATCGCGCTCGGTGCGCGGAATAGCCGCTTCATCACTTTTGCCGCCCTTTAGCCCTTTAAAGCCCAGGCTCACCGAGCTGATGACGATTTTACCCATGCGAATGATGCCGATAACGCCGGAAGTGGCAATAGCGCCGATGCCAATAGGTTTGACAAAAGCGCCAAAAATCTGACCGGCACTCATGGCGGCGATGTCATAAGTAGCTCCGGCATAAGTAAAAGCTGGAATATGTGAGCCAAAGAGGTAAACAAGCGGCACCATCACAAGATAAGCCAAAATACTGCCGGCAGCGATAATAGCGGCATATTTGAGGCCGATAATATAGCCCAGGCCAAAGAGCGCCGCCAGGCCATTCATGGAAAGCTCCAGGCGCATAGCAGCTAGCTTTTCGCCAAAGCCCCCCAAAATAGCCTTCATGGTAATGGCCGGGTTCCAGAGGCTCACCGCCTCAGCCAAAAAGTCATAAATAGCGCCCAAAGAGAAGGAAGCCAAAAGCACTTTGCCGGTACTCTTACTGGCCGATTCGCCAGAGACCAAAATTTCGTTAATGGCTGTGGCTTCAGGGAAAGGAAGTTCGCCGTGCAGCTCTTTAACAAAATATTTTCTGAGCGGAATAATGAGCACTGTGCCCAAAGCGCCGCCGACAAAAGTAGCCAAAAAGATTTGCCACCAGTGGATGGTAAAGAGCTTTTCACCGGTTTGCGGGTTCACGGAATTAATATAAAGCGCAGGAATAATAAAAGCGGCACCGGCGGCCACCACACCGGCCGCCTGGCCCACCGACTGCACCATCACATTTTCCAAAATGGTGCTGTTTTTAAATTTGCCAAAAAAGATGGCCATAATGGCAATGGGGATGGCCGCTTCGATGGCATTGCCGGCCCTAAGAGCCATATAAATGCAGGCGGCGGCAAAAAGCACAGTCATGCCGAGGCCCAGGCCGATACTGAATTTGGTAATCTCCGGGCGGCTGTCGCCGGCTGGGACAATCGGTTTATATTCTTCACCGGGCGCCAGCTTGGTATAAGCATTGTCCGGCAAAAGTTTTTTGGGTTTTGAATTCTCCATAGTAGCCTCCAAAAAAATAAGCTGCCTTTTATTGCCACAGGTTGGAGAAGGTAACAAGAGATTTTATTGGCGCGGTACACATTCATCTTAATTATTCACCATATTCTTGCCAAGAACTAAACTTTTAATTTATGATGTAAAAATAGAGCCTTATTTGTTGGCTCTTTACAATATTCAGGAGGTTTCGAATGAAAAAGTATCTTGCACTAGCAGCAGCGCTTTCCTTGCTGCCCAGCTTTGTTGCCTGTAACGTAACTCCGGATAAACCAAACGCTCCGGTGAAACCATCAGGCAATGGGAATCAAAACAACAACCATGATAGCCAAAGCGATAACAATCATGGCAACAACAACCCCGGCCAAGATGATATCACCTGCGGGACACCGGATGAAGATGGCTATTACTCCGCTTGTATTGATGGCAAAGACGGTAATCCTATTGCTGTCAACTGTATGAACAACAAGTTATACAGTGTCATAGATTGCCTCTTGGGGCGCGTCTGCATTAGTGATGACTATTACGGCGCCTATTGTACTTATGAAGTACCGGAAACTGACTTTTGCTCAGGCAAGGAGCAAGGTTACTATTGTGCCACCATCGGAAATGATAGCTGGTTACTGGCCTGTAGTGAAGGTGAAGCGCTAGATGATTACAGCGAAAATTGCTCAAGCCAAAAAGGTATGACCTGTGGCTCTATAACATATAACGGCCAAACAGCTTCACGCTGTAAATGTACAACAAATGAGCAATGTGCCGGCAATAATTCCATGGCCAACTCCCATGGCATTTGTGTCAAAGATGGCGGTTTCTGTAGTGCGGAATGTGATGAAGGATATGTTTTGGCTCAAGACTATAGTGGCTACTATTGTGCGGAAGATGATACACCAGCCGCAGTAAGAGCCCTTTGTGTCACCATTGGCACTTCAGAAGATGATGCCACTTGCTGGACCGATCCGGAAAGCGGTGACACATGGCAAGTTATCTGTTACGATGGCGAAGTAAATCCCACCTATACCGCCAATTGCGCCGATTACGGCAGGGTTTGCAAAGAAGTTACAGATAATCTAGGTAGTTACCATACCTGCGCTGAACCTGATGACACCGAGTGCGAAGAAGACAAAGACTGCGAGGGCACTGTTGAGGGCGGCCATTTTGTGTGTGTAATCGGCTACTGCGTAGCGGAGTGCAATGATGAAGAAGCCGAATTCAATGAGTTAACCGGCAAATGCGAAGGCAGCTCCGCGCCGGAATGTACCGAAAATGATGATTGTTCTTACACCGGCGGCCTGGGCACTGCGATTTGCAATGCCAGCCAAAAATGCGAAGTTAAGTGTGTAGAAAACGCCAGCTTTATGTACAACGGCAGCGATGCCTGTCAGTGCAATAATAACTTCCATGAAGATGATGGCGCCTGCATCGCTAATGGTTCAACTACACTAACGACCCACGGACCTGTTTCATTTGACTGGACCAATACCGGCAATGCGGCCACTGCTTATACCTCCTCATATACAAAAACTGTTGAAGAAGTAGTAACTATTAAAGCTGTCGGCCGAGTTGATCTAAATAATAATACCTACGCCATTGATGGAGCTGGCATCATCATCAGAGGCAATAAAACTGATGCTAATCCACCATCAGAAATCACTGTGACCGGGCTAACCAAGGGACTATCAAAAGTAACTTTGGATACTATCGCTTGGCCTGGTTCAAATGCAGCAAAAACAATTAAACTTTTGGTTACCCCCAATGTCGGTACAGCAAAAACTATAGAAGTTCCCAAAGATGATCCGCTAACTCGTAACAGAAGTGTTTCTTTCGATGATGCCCAAGATGCTACTTCGTTTACCATAAAAGCCAATCATACAAATAATGACAATCGTGTTTCCATTAACAACCTGCGCTGGACCGATGGTAAATAATCTCTCCTAATCTCTTTTCCCCTTCCCTATTATCCATTGACACAAGTTTTTTTTAACAATACAAGCATTGCTGTGTAGTTAGTGGATATCCACTTTTAAGGAGAAAACATGAAAAAACTAACCACCATCTTTCTAACTACCTTAATGGCTATGAGCCTTAATAGCTGTACCAGTGCCGAAAATAAAAAAGCCGAGCCCAAAGCTCCCGCGCAGGAAACAGCCAAAGAGCCGGCTAAAGAGGCCGTTAAAGAGGCCGCAGCCCCAGCCCAGGCAGAACAGGCCGCAGAAGCCCCAAAAGCTGAAGAGCCCAAAGCGGCTGATTGCCCGGCCATAACCGCCGAGGCCCTAAAAGCTATGGTGCAAGACGAAGAAAATATTTTCGACAAAGAGCATGAAGCCATCCTCGCCGCGCTCCGTTGCACCAAAGACGATGAAATTATCGCCCTCATAAATAGCCAAGATCAAAAAGTGGCCAAAATTGCCTGCTATGAAGTCGGCTCACTTTATAACGAAAAATTTGTGGCTCCCCTCACCGCCATAATTAACAACCCGGCCCAAAAAGATTTGCATGGTAAATGTATGCACAGCCTCGTCACCATGTGGCTGGATTACCCAGCTCATGAGCACCATAGCGAAGCCGCTTATAAAGCCACTATGGAATATTTCCAAAAGAAACCGCGCAATAATCTCGTTCCGGCTTATGACACATTTTCTTATATACACCAAGTAGCCAACGACAACAGCCAATTTGATAAATGGAAAGAGCAAGCCACTTGGTTTAAAGCCGATGAATTTGTGGCGGTTATGAGCGATATTCTCAAAGACAAACAGGCCAATTGGCTAAGCAAAAATCCGGCTTTGCGCGCTGTTTTTGCCTTTGGCGGCAAGGCCGAACTGGATAAACTTAGCCCGGTTATCAAAGAACTGGATGATATGCAAATAACGCATATTTATAAAGAATTGCAGGAAAAAGCCGGGAAATAATGCACCGGCGGTTTAGCAAAAAATTCTCATTTTTAACGCACTCTTCAACTTTTCTAAAAGCCAAGCAGTTAACAATAGGGCCTTTGATATATTAATTCGCTCAGGCATTTTTTGTGCTAAACAAATAAATTAAATGCTAGTTCTACCTTGACTCTGGCCACTAAAAGTTATTTACTGCGCTAGTTTGGCTAATGGTGGCCACAATAAAACAATAGAGGAAAGTAATGAGCGAAGAAAAAGCAGGAAGAGAAATTAGTGTCTGGTGGTTTGCTTTTGGCTATTTTGCCGCCTATGCGCCCTACAGCATGCTGACCAAGGTTATTTCCAGCGGCCTTTTAAAAGGTAACCCGGCTGTAAACGGCACAGCCTTGCTCTCCTTCTCCACTTTGGCCACCCTCGTCACCAGTTTATCAGTTATCACCCTACTTGGCTGGTGGAAATTTGCTTCGCATAAAAAAATCGGCGCTCTAAATGTACCGGTAACTTCAATTTGGACTTTTCTTTCCGGTATTTGCACGGCGGCCATCATCGCCACCACCACTCTTTCTTACACCATCAAAGGCGTTTCCATCGTCTTTATGATGATTATCATGCGCGGCGGCGTCTTTATTTTGGCTCCTATTGTCGATACTATTTGCAAGCGCAAAATCAGCTTAAATTCCTGGATTGCCCTGGGCCTTTCGCTGGTAGCTCTTTCTGTGCAAGCCATCGGTAAAGCCAAAGGCGGCGATTCATCTTTTAGCCTGCCCATTGAAGCTATAATAATTCTCTCACTTTATCTCGGCTCTTACTTCATCCGTATGCTCTTTATGACCAAAAGAGCCAAATCCAAAAACGATGCCGACACCAAAAAATATTTCGTGGAAGAACAAATGGTGGCCACACCCTCTTTGGTTATCTTCCTGCTCATTGCCGGCCTCTCCGGCCGCTTTGGTGCCTTTGGCAGCTTTGGAGCACAAATTCACTGGGGTTACACCACTTTCTTCAGCGAGAGCTCCGCTTTGGTCATCTGTTTGGTGGCTCTAATTGGTATTTTATCCACCGGCACCGGCATCTTTGGCACGCTTATTTACCTTGGCAACAAAGAAAACACCTTCTGCGTGCCGGTAAACCGCTGCTCCAGCCTCTTAGCCGGTGTTTTGGCTACCTTCCTGGTCTGGCAGGTTTTTAATGGCAATCCGCCAGCCACCACCGAGCTCATCTCGGCCGCTATTCTCATTGTGGCTATTATTGTGCTCTGCGTGAAATTGCCTATAGGCGGCAAAAAAGATTGCAAAGCCTGTAAATAAATTTTCCGATGTTCTCTCTTATTTCCCCAACCTAAAAGCAGAATAAACATGAGTAGATGGATAGATTTTGCCACTATCGGCCGCCCTCATGGCGTAAAGGGCGAAGTGACTCTTTGGCCAGAAAACCCCGAAAGCGATAATGTAAAAGCGCTCAAAGAGGTCATCATTGCCCCGCCGACGGCCGCCGGCAACAGCGGCGGCGAGAGCTGTCAGGTGCTGGCGGTAAAAAAAGTGGGCACTCATTATGCTGCCTCTTTGGCGGGCGTAACCAGCCGCGAGGCCGCCGCGCTCCTCACCGGCAAACATCTTTGGGCCGATTTGGATAGCCTCTCACCCTGCGGCGAGGATGAATTTTATCTTAATGATATTATGGGCTTTTTGCTAAAAGATAGCACAACAGGCCAAACTATCGGCCCCATTAGTGCCATTGCCGATTACCCGCAGGGGCCATATTTGGTGGTGCAAAAAGCGGCCGCCGGCGGGGAGATCGAAATACCATGGCAAGTGGCTTATTTAGTGGAAATTTCTTTTGAAAAACATGAGGTTGTCTTAGCTCTGCCCGAAGGCTTTAATGAGCTTTTATAATCTTAGGCAATGAGCGCTCTCCACACTTTGGCGCCGTTTTTAAATCTCTTGTAATTTGAAGGGGCGCTTTCCAGCATTTTCACAAAAGGCTTTTCTAAAGAAATACCTGTAATATCACGGGCATATTCCATAGCTCTTTTGGCATAGCGCAAAATCTGTGTGCTCTCAAGGCCGGAAATATCATCAAAAAACCAACCGCAACTGGTAAACATCAAGAGACTAAAACGCTCCATTTCCAAAAGGCGGCCGGCCAACACCACCTCCTCCGGGGTAAGCGGCGCTTTAGCTTCAAAAGCCAGAAAATCCAACCAGGCCTGGTGATTTTTGGCTAAGATTACTTTTATATAATTGTTGCGCGCCGCCCAGATATCTTTAAAAATCTGCTCACCCTTTTGACGATAAACGGCATAAAGCTCATCACGCAACCAATTCATGGCCTCACGCAGCGGACCGCGCCACTTTTGTTGAAAATTGCCATTCATCTTGCAACCGCAATCGCGCGACCAGCGCCCTACACCATGGGCACAGCTCCACGAGGTGGGCTCTTTAATAACCACCTCATATTTAGGCGGAAATTTCTCTAAATATTCTCCGTAAACAGTAATATTAGCCAGCTTATTTTCTTTAATATAATTGAGGCAAAAACTAAGAGCCATCTCTCCTTTTTTATGATGATGGCCGTAAGTTTCGCCGTCTGTGGCAATATTTATGAGCTCATTTCCCTTGCCTTTAGCCTGAGCTAAAAGTCCCTTGGCAAATTCCACGCCATCGTTAAGCATACCGCCAAAAGCAATGGCCCCGGAAATATCCCCGCAATAAAAGAAAACAGCTATATTTTTACCTGATGGCAAATTTACAAGATATGGCTCACGAAAATCGATATTGCCCTCCACCTTTTTCCAATTTTTTTTGCCTATAGCGCGAATCTTTTCGCCTTGCCACGGTGCTAATATGGTGAATTTTATGCCATTTTCGGCCAAAGCCTCCAAAGTTGGAGTATCCACTGCCGTCTCGGCCAACCACATACCTTCCGGCTTTCGACCAAAGCGCCACACAAAATCGGCTATGCCCCATTTTATCTGCGTATCTTTATCTGCACTACTGGCAAGGGGCATAATAATGTGGTTATACACTTGGCCAATAGCGGTGCCATGGCCGGAAAATTGCTCCCTACTCTCCCGCTCGGCCGTAAGTATAGCCTGGTAGGTCTCCGGCTGATGTTCCTCAAGCCAAGAGAGTAAGGTGGGCCCCATATTAAAGCTCATCTGCTTATAATTATTCACGATTTTTAGCAACTTACGCCCTTCTAAGATTTTAGTGGCGCAGTTTGGTGTATAACATTCGGCGGCGATGCGCTCATTCCAATCGTGATACGGATGAGCAGAAGATTGCTTTTCTATCTTGCCTGTCCAGGGATCTTCACGCGGGGGTTGATAAAAATGGCCATGAACACAAATATATACACTCATAATTTCCTCCGGCCGAGCGGCCAAATAACGATATGCCTTTATTACCCTGCCGCCGCCCCTGTCAAGGGCAGTAAAATCATTTTGCAAATAAGGCTTTATTAAAAGTAGATTTTTTACTAGAATGGCGCCTGGTTTTGTCCTAACCAACGGATGGTTACTATGGATATTAAAAGCATAAAGTATTTACTGATGGTTGTTTTCGTTGTTTTTCAAGGGGTTGCCTGCACCACTCCCGATTCTCTGATGCAAAAAAGCGCCCTCAGAAACACTGCCAAAAGCGGAGCCGCAGCCAAGGATCTTGTTGCCTTTGTAAAAGCCAGTAAAAACGATGACAAATTGCGCTATTGGGCTTTTCGCAGCCTCGCCACCTTCCCGGAAGTCCCGGATGCGGTGATTGACGATCTTGGCAAAATCATGCTAAATAGCGGTGAATCAAAGGATATCCGCATGTGGGCCGCTTATACGCTGGGCAAATTCAAGCGCAAAGAGGCTCTTCCTTACTTTTTGGAGGCGCTTGAGAATAATCCGGAAGCAGGTGTTGATTATTATGTGATAGAGGGCATAACCAGGCAGGTTGATGTTTTAAGCGGTGACAGGGATCTCTCTTTAAGGCTCCTGGCAGCTATGAATACTTATTTAAGCCATGCCAAAAATGAGCCGCCTTCTATTTACAATCTGCTTGATGAATACGTAGCCACACTCTCTACTCTGGTGGTGGCTATGGATGAACTCTTAAACAAAAAATATGATAAAAATGCTACCAAAACCCGCACCGAAGACCTCTACGGCGCAAGTTATCGCATTTTCCACACTATAGAACGCAGCTTGGAGCAACTATTAAATAACTATGCAGCCAATCAGATGAGCCTGGAAAAAGCTTTTGATTTAACATATAAAGCTTTGGAAACCAAATATCAGCCGGCATTTTTGCTTTATGCCTGGTATAGCGGCGAAATAGCTAATAACCCGGAGCTCTCTATATTAGCCGCTGGCAAGATTCTGCCCTGGCTTAATAATGAAGACCCGGAGCTGCGCCAATTGGTACTTTGGGCTCTAATGGAAATGGAAGTGCACAATGAAGATATAAGAGCCAAAGTGCTCAAGCACCTAGCTACCAAAGAGACCGATCACAACACGCTGCTTATGCTTGGCGATTACAAACACAAAGCCGGTACACCTGATGTAATTCAACAGCTGCGCGGCATAAGCGTAAAGGACGATCAATGAATAATTACAATAAAATAGCAGGATTTATTGCTTTATTTTTGCTGAGTGGCTGTATGGCTACTCCAGCTCCATCTTCTCCGCAAATGAAAAAATTTGACGGTGTGGTTTCAAGCTCTGTTTTTAGCAATAAACCGACAGCGGCCGAGGGCATTTACATTTATCCGGATTTAAGCCAGCGCGGCCACAAAGATGACTTACAACTGGTGGGCGTTGGAGCAGAATTTGACAAAGTTTATCCGTTTTCCATGGTTTCGGTTATGACTCCGGACGGCCAGCTTTATTACAACGACGACCCGCATAACATGGTCGCCAACAAAGTCTTCAGTTCAGCTAAGTTGGCCATGAATTCCTTTACTTATACAACTGGTTGCGGCACTATGGGCAGCAATTACTCTTTTTCACCTGTGCGCGATGTCCTTTGCAGTGTAGATAGCGGTTACACTATAAAAACTTCTCTCGGCAACACTTCCACTTTAACCGTCATGCGCCCGCTTTATCACACAAAATATTATCAGCCCTATACCCGCTATGGCATCAGCAAGCCACAACCGCCGCGCGGTTACAGCGGCAATAGCGGCCGCCACGGTACAGATGGTATCAACGGTCGCAGCGGTAGCAACGGTAGCAACGGTTCAAGCGGCAGCAGCGGTGGCCACGGTAGCCGCGGCGGCAACGGCACCGATGGCAGCAGCAATGCCTACGATGGCGAAAATGCCGGTCACGGTGCCAACGGTGAGCGTGGCGATGATGGCCCATATCTCCTGGTTAATATCCGCCCCATATACAGCAAATTCTACCCGGGCGAAAAATTGGTTTATATGAATATCGACGCCACTTGGCATAATTTGCGCGGCGAAGCCTACAAGCGTGCCGCTCTCAACTATATTTTTCATCAAAATGAGCAATTTATTGTCACTACTGTCGGCGGCGACGGCGGCCAGGGTGGCCATGGCGGCAACGGCGGCGCCGGCGGTCGCGGCGGTAACGGCGGTAACGGCGGCCGCGGCGGTAACGGCGGTAACGGCGGCTATAATCCCGATGGCCGCGGCGGTAACGGCGGTGATGGCGGTGACGGCGGCAACGGTGGCAACGGCGGCAACGGTGCCATGGGCGGCAACGGCGGTGACGGCGGCAATGGCGGTGACGGCGGCAACGGTGGCATTATAGAAATTAATCTCTACGGCGATAGCAGCTTTATTGATAATGTCAAACGCAATATCATTTTTAAAAGCGTTGGCGGCCAAAGAGGCGAACGTGGCCTGGCCGGTAGCAATGGCAACCCGGGTTTGGCCGGCAGAGGCGGCATTGGCGGTGCCGGCGGTTCGGGCGGCGCGGCCGGTTGCGGTCAATCTTGTGGTACAGCCGGTAGCAGCGGTTCTCGCGGGCGCGATGGTCGTGCCGGCAAAATGGGCTATACCAATAGCCACCGCACCTATGATGGCGCTCCCGGGCGCAACGGCTATGGCCAAAATATAACTTTCCACACCAATTACGAGGGCTAATCATGCTTAAAAAAATTCTTTCAATTGCCCTATTTCTGGCTTTTATCATCGCCCCCAAGGCGGCTACTGCCCTCCCCGGCCCGTTTTTAAGCGGAGTTTCCGTAGGACAAAGCGAGAGCGCTGCTTTTAATGCCCTTAAAGGCGTTTTTTCCAATACTTATACAAGCACCAATAAAACCCAACAATATCAACGGGTTTTGCGAGTACATTTTTTAGAGATGCTCAATAAAGCCAAAGCCAAACACAATGTGCTGGAAAGCGAGGCTTTTATTGTGGGTTGCGACAACGAAGCTGGTTGCGTTATTGCCGCCGTTCACAATAAAAGAGTCACCACTATTTTTGAGACACTTTTTGTGCCACTCACCGGAGATGCTTTTTCTAAAACAAAATTAAGCAAATATAATAATTTACTTAGTACTTACCGCAGTTCTTGCTCATTAAGCCCGCACACTGTCGCCGGCAATTCCTTCATCTACACCGGCTCTTGCGGAAGCAGCAAAGTGCGCTGGGAATATTTGCCGCAAGACAATATAGTTTATGTTGTGCACTATTAATTGTAATTATTAATTTTTCCCGCTCTCTTCAGGGGATTTGGCTACCGTTTTTTTACTTCTCTTCACGAAATATATAATTCCAAATACAAGGGCTGCGACAGCTATGGCGCAAATTATCACCATCTTGCCGTAATTATTGATTTGATTGGCCATATTTTCCAGCGCTTCGATATTATCGCCCAGCGAATAGCCAATCCAAAAACTCACATTCATAACAATGGCCGCCCCCAGGCCGGAATGGAATAAAAAAGAGCCGTGGGAAATGCCGGAAAGCCCGCAAGCCATAAAAACGGGAATACGAATACCACCGGGGATAAAACGCACAATAAAAACCATTTTGGCCCCGTATTTATCCACTTTGGTCATGGCCTTTTCCAGCTTATCCGGACTTAAAATAAAACGGCCAAGGCGACTGGTAAGCAGCGGTTTACCAAACCAGCGGGCCAGAAGATAAGCCCAATAATCGGTAATAACCATACCAAACCAGCAAGCCAGCATGGTAAAAGGCCAACTGCCATCCAGTTGAGCCGAGAGATAACCGCCCACCATAATATTAAATTCTTCGGCTACCGGGATAAAAACCATATTGAGGCAGAAGAGGGCTAAAACTGCCAACCAAGGATGCCCACCGAAATAGCCGATTATGTTCATCGCCACATTCATGGGAGCGCACTATAGTATAATTATTATCTTTAGAATAGCCTTTTTTTAAAAAAATTACCGCTCTATGAGCTAAATAATGATTGATTTAAAGCTAAAAGCGTGTTGCTCTATATGAGCTTTATGGAGGAGGTTCCATGCGCGGTGAAATTGCTTATCAATATCCGATTTTCATTTTTTTGGCTGTCGGTGTGGCTATCGGCATATTCGTCCTTCTTTTAAAACTGGTATCCAAACCGGAAAAAAAGGCTCTTTGGCGCTGTCTTTTATGCGGCGCCGAGTTTTCCGGCAGCAAAGAGGACAAATTTAAATACTGCCCCTATTGTGGGGCTAAAAGAGGCACGAGAATCGGCCCGCGCCGCGAGGAAAAACCAGAGCCGGTTGATGATGATTACGCCGATATAGACGAAGACCTGTTACGCTAAATCCTTTAAAATTTCCGTACTAAAGGCCTGCTTGATTTTTTGTGCACCGGCCGCATCCTGCAACAACATAACATCGCCAAGAGCCGCAAATAAATCGGCTAAAAAATGCTGCGCCGGTTTGCCATCATCACCGGCGGAAGCTATTTGGGCCAGAGAGTTTTCAATGCCGGTGCGCAGGTTGCCGGAAACATTTAGAGCCAGTTTCTGGCGCATGGTAGCGGAAATATCGCGGTTATTGTACTCGGCGGTGCTACCTGGCAACTTAAATTCAAAATACTTTAAAATATGCGGTATTAAATCGGGGCGCAAAGCAGCCATGGAAATAAGTACACTGTGCAATACGCTGGGCACATCATCTTTGGCCGGTGTTCTAAATATCTGATGGTCGGCACCGTCTTCGAGAGCGCTAAAAAAGTGCGCCCAGACCTTGCCCCAAAAAGCGGCGTAGCCGGCATCAAAATCGGGAGCCAGCCAATAGCGCATACAATATGCCCCAAAAGTGCGGGCTACGCTCTCCATCAAGGAGCCTTCCGTAAGCGGGTTGCCCCCGGAGCGTTTGCGCCTTTTAGCCATGGATAGAGGCAAAACAACCTTACGCAAATAAGAATAAAAATGGTTCCAGAGGTAACCATCAGCCTTGCTCTCTTTTAAGGCAAAGAGCAATAAATCAGCCTGTTCTTTTAATAATTTTGTACCGGTGGTGGCAATTTTTACCGCTTCGGGAATCATCGGTGCCCGTTGATGCGAAGGAATACCATACATATTTTGGCTTAAAGTATGCAAAAACAGTTTACCTTGCAAAGCCGCAGAAGCCGAAGTGAGGCAATGATAAAAGCCCAAACCGGCCTTCTCAGCTTGCGGCTGAATATCACCGGATGAGAATATTTTTTTAGGATTTTGTAATAAATCGGCAATAGTTTCGGCACTGGGGTCGCTATCGGGCGTAAATTCCAGTAAAAGCACCGGCGGCATACGCCAGAGCAGCGAGCCAAGACGGCGCCCTGTCATCTGGCCGGCGTCCAGAGCTTCATAAAAACCATCACGAAATTCGTCTATTGTGCGCAAAGCTGTCGGCACAGTACTGAGCATCGAAGCCCGTTGACTCCGACTCACTTTCATTTGCGCCACGCTGGGCGGTAAAGTTTTTCCGCCAATTCCCATAACCATAATTTACACCATGGCCTTAAAAGCCGTCATTAAAACTAGCACATTAAGTAGCCGTGACAAGAGCATAATTGCATAGCGCGGCCACCGGGCATTTAGCGCAAAGCGGTTTTCTGGCCGTGCATATTCTACGGCCATGATTAATAAAAAGACGATGAATTAAATTCCACTTATTTTTTGGAAATTTAGCAGTGACATCGCCTTCTATCTTTTCTGGGCTGCCGCCGGCGCTTAAGCCCATTCTGGTGGCCACTCGTCCAACATGGGTATCAATAGCTAGAGCCGGGATATCCCAGAGCACAGCTAATACCACATTGGCTGTTTTACGCCCCACGCCGGGTAATTTCATCAGCTCTTCCCGCACCGGCGGCAAATTTCCGCCGGCGGCGCAAACAGCAGCCGCCATAGCTTTTAAATTCGCCGCCTTGGCCCGGTATAAGCCGCAGGATTTAATATATTCGCCAATTTCATCCACCGGCGCCGCCGCAAGGGAAGCAAAATCGGGATATTTGGCAAATAGGGCCGGCGTTACTTTGTTAACCCTTTCATCGGTACATTGGGCCGAGAGAATAACAGCCACAATCAGCTGATAAGGCGAGGCGTGAGAAAGCTCTGTTCGCCGCTCTGCCGCTTCGGGATACATAGCTGTAAGTTTTTGCAATAACTCATTTTTTTGGCTTTTTATCCACACAGTTCCGGCCATTTAAAACCTCTCTGACTCACCCACCGGCAACACGAGCCGGCAATATAGCAAAACATGTACTGCAACTCAATGCGTATATCTATCCTGTATCCATAAGAATTGCTCTTAATCCGTAACAGAATGGGCGTGTGTAGAGTGCAAAGCACTCCCCTCTTGCCAAATAGGACAAAAAGTCCTATTGCAAATGAAGTTTGGAGGAAGTATGCGTCAACACCTTCTACTTATTTTTACCTTACTGTTTTTAGCTTACTGCCCTGCTCTGCTGGCGGCGCCGCCAGAGGCTCCTCTAGCCACTGCCGATGGCGCCACTGATATTAAACCGCCGCTACCGGAAAACCGCTATGTTATTTCTTTTCTTATTTTTGGCCAGGGCGACGACCTTTTTTCCCGCTTCGGCCATATTGCCATTGTCGTTGAAGACCAGAAGAAAGGCCACACAAGAGTTTATAATTACGGCACTTTTTCTTTTAATGACAAAAAGCTGATGTTCAAATATGCCCGCGGCTATTTGCGGTACTGGCTGGGCATTGTCTCCTATGAAAACACTATTCGCACCTATAAATATTGGGATCGCCAAATAGATAAGTATATTTTAAACCTCACCCCGGCCGAGGCCCAAAACATTGCCGATATGCTCAGGGTAAATGCCCTCCCCAAAAATCGCTATTATTTTTACCGTCATTATTATGATAACTGCTGCACCCGCCTGCGTGACATCATCGATCGCCTTACCGGCGGCGCTTTTAAAGCCGAAAAAAGCGCACAATTTACCCCCGGCCACACTTTTCGCTATTGGACCAGAGATTGCCTCGTCAATATGCCGGTGATGGGCTTTTTGATTGATTATGTGCTCGGCCGCGAAATAGACCACCCGATAAGTCGCTGGGAAGAATACTTTTTGCCGGCCCGCTTTGAAGAAGATCTGCCTTCTATCACCATGCCAGACGGGCGCAAATTGATAAAAGAACACCTTATTCTTAACAACCGGCAGGGCCCGGAGCCGCGCGAGCAAACTCCGACCTGGGAGCTGATTGTAGTCATTTCACTAATTTTAATAATCTTTTTCACTATTATTCTGCCGCCGGTTTTGGGGCCGAAAAAAGGATTAAAACGCCTCTTTAGCTTGGGCCTCGCCTTTTGGGGACTTTTATGCGGCCTGGGCGGGCTTATTCTCATAATTTTCCTCTTTACCGCCCACACCGACACCCACTGGAACGAAAATATTGTGGTGACACCAATCACGCACTTTTTGCTCATTTGGAGCGCCGTTTCATTGTGGCGCAAAAAAGCCAATTCGGAAAAACGTTTTGCAATTCTCAGCAATTATCTCTTTATTCATAGCGCTGTTTTGCTTATTATCATGCTCCTGAAAATCGGCCCCTTTATTCAGCAAAATTGGGGGCTGATTTTTACTATGCTATTAAGTAATATGTGGCTCGCTTTAGTGGCTATTCCACGGCTTAAATTGACAGATAAAAATATTATCGGGAGGTTATTATGCAAAAAAAATGGTTCAAAAGAGTAGCTTTTGTCAGCGCTTTGGCTCTGCTCAGCGGCTGCGGCATCACCGCCGAACAAATTCACAAATGGGGCCACAGCGGCCAATATGACCGCATCAGAGCAGTGCTTTCCGAGCAACCTGACGAAAATGTGCGTATTGCCGTAGCCACAGAGCTTGGCAAAGGTGACTATGCTTTTGGTATTCCAGATCTTATAAAACTAAGCAAAGATGCCAGCCATAAGGTGCGGGCGGCCGCTGTAAACGGCCTCGGACAATATGCCGGCGCGGAAGTATATAACGCCATTATCCAACGCACCGGCGATGATAACATCGAAGTAGCCCGCAGTGCCGAACAGATTTTGCGCACTTGGAACGAAGAAACTGTGCCCTACCTTCTAGAGGCGGTAAATGACCGCAATTACAAAGTGCGGGTTGCTGCCATCACTATTTTGGGGCGCATGAAAGATTCACAAATTCCCAATGTTTTGCTGGATAAAGCTCAGCGCGATGACAACAACATCGTGCGCCGCGAAGCTGTGCGGGCTATCGGCAATCTGGGTCTTAAAAATGCCAGAAAGCTTCTTTATAAGATTAAAACCACCGACACCTCACAGGAAGTTGTCTTGGCCGCAGCCGAAGCTCTGGCCAAAATTCCCGGCAATATCACCGACATAACTCTTCTTCTGCTGCCATTTCAGGCTGGTAAAGGGCTGCAAAATATCGGTGTTACGGTGGATACCACTTTGTCATCTCAAATAACTGCCAACCAACTTTGTCAGCTCATTCAAGGGCCGGAAACCATCACCAGTGATTTGCAATCCACTATGCTAAGTTCTGCCAAAAATATGAACGCCGACCAAGTAGTATCCGGCACAATAACCCAGCAAAACGGCAAAATAACCATTGACCTTATGCGTCTTGATGCCAAAACCGGAGCTACCATTCAGAGAGAAAATTACACCGGCCTCAAAATACAATCTAACGAAGTGGTGCGCGAGTTAGTCCGCCGCTTCATTGCCAAATTTATCTGATAAATCTGCACTAAACCTGCCGTTAAATTGCCCAAAACACCAATAGGTGTTACCATAGCTCCGTTTTTTTGCGGAGGGAAAAATGCAAAAAAAGTTCTACCTATTGGCACTCATAATGTCGGCCATGTTTTTAAGCAGCTGTTGGGTTACCGCCGAACAAGGACGCCAGTTTCAAGCCGACCTCAATAGCGTGCGCGAACAAAACAACACCTTAAAACGCTTGCACGAAGAGGATTCTGCCCGTCTTTTAAGCCGCCTAAGTCTGCTCACCAAGCAGGCCGAGGCTCTGGAAATGCGCATTGATGAGCTGGATAAATCAGCCCATCGCGGAGCAGCGGATATCGGTATTGAAGTTGCGACAATTCGCCAGGATTTAGCGGCCTTAAGAGGCGAAATCGAGCTGACAAATTATAATCTTAGCCAGGTGGGCATTAAAGTTGAAAAGCTGGAAAGCGTTCCCCCACCGCCTCCTCCGCCGCCGGTTCAGCCGGAACCGGTAATAGAAAAAACCGAGCCGGTGGCAGTAGTCAAGAACGAGACTCCGGACAATAAAGCCGGTAAAGACTCTAAGAGTAAAGACAGCAAAGATAATAAAGCCGCCGCTGAGAAGGATAAAGAGAGTAAAGAAAAATCAAAAGAGGCCAAAGAGGCCGACAAAGCCAAGATTCCAGCCACCAAAGATGAGCTTTTAAACGAAGCCAAAAAAGCCCTCGCCGCCGGAGATCATGCTAAGGCGCTCACCAATTATCTCAAAGTGGCTCGGCAGTGGCCTAATGAACTTGGCGTAACCGACAGAGCTTTCTTCGGTGCCGGTTCGGCTTACGGCAAAAAAGGCGATCACCGCGCCGCTATTATGGAATTTAACAAAATTATCGAGCGTTTTCCCAAATCAAGCTATGTTGATGATGCGCTTCTCGGCATCGGCAAATCCTTTATTGGCATGGGTTATAAAGATGACGCCAAAGCCTTTTTGGAAGAGCTCATAAACCGCCATCCCAAATCTCCGCTGGTATCCGAAGCCCGCAAGGCTCTTAAATCTATCGGCGGCGGCAAACGCTGATAACCCGCACTTTCTTAGCTTATTCGGCAATTTTCCCAAAATTCTAATCGACACTGACCTTAAATGCGGTTATTATGCCCGCCGGCGGAGGAGCTTGTGAAAAAGTTGGTTATTATTTTCGGCATCGCCTTACTTATTGCCTTGGCGATGATTTTAGATATGCGCTTTAGCGCTAGTGGTCTAAACAAAATCAGCGAACTGGAAGCCCAAATTGCCACTTTAAAAGAGGGACAAGATGATTTGCGCAAGCAAATATACCTTCTGGAGGGGCAGCGCGACTCGCTCAGCAAAAACGGGGCAGCGCGAGAACAAGCCATACGCAACAATTTGGGCTATTTGCATGAAGACGAAGTGGTCGTTGACCTTGGCGGAGCAATAAACAAGTGACAGTTACTCTCTTCAATAATAAGTCGGCACAAAAAAATGAAGCTACTGATAGCTTAGATATTCCTCGTACTCCAAACACGGCGGAAGAAGAAAATTCAGGAGCAGAAAACCCTCCGGCGGAAGTTAGTGACGAAGAGCCGGCGGTGGCTCCGTCTGCCGTCGGTGTCCCCAAAGAGAAAGACAGCCTGCCTCTGCTCATCGGCCGCTATGGCGTCATGCTTTTTGCCACAGCTTTCATCACTCTGACCTTGGGCGGCATTATGACCGACGAAATCTCATACGGCTGGCCTAAGATATTAACTTTCCTCATTATTTTTGTTCTATTTGCCTTTCGCCTTTATGAGCGTATTTATTTAAAACTCGGCCTTATGTTGTGGCCGGCCGATATTGAACTCTCGCTGCTCACTCTGGCTGTAGCCGAAACGCTCACTCTTATTTCCACCGATATATTGGGCAGCCTGGCCACCTGTATTCCTCTCTTTGTCCTTATTTGCCTCGGCGCTTATCTCGATCTCGTGCCTCTCCTGGCGGTCACCGGAGCTTTTACTGTAGCCTCTATTCTGGGCCTGGCCATATCCTGGCAGGGGGTGGAAAATTATACCTTTAGCGCCTTTCAGATTATTACCCCATGGCTGGCCGCCTTTAGCGGGCGCCTAATCCTCGGCGGGCGCATCACGGCTCAAAAGCTGGCTTTTAAGAAAGCCAAAGAAGATTTTTGTCGCAATTTGCAGGAACAAGCCAAAAGTTATCGCCTGGATCCTAATTATAAACCGGCCCGCAAAAACGACATCCGCCAGGAAACCGGCGATGAGCAGCTAGCCCTTTTAACCGCCTCTGTAGCCGCGGTGAATGAGGGCATCACCAACTTGCTCAATTTGTCCTGGAGCAGCATAAAAAACGAGGCTGCTTCTCTCATCTTTTTTGAGCTGGAAGATCGCGACCTTATCGTGCGCCAAAGTCGCGGCCTTGATCCGAGCAATATTACCGAGCGCTGTTTTCCCATCAGCGAGGGGATTTTTTCTATTATAATGCGCAAGAAAAAGCCCACAACTTTGGAACCGCCCAATGGGCGCCTGCCCAATTTGCATTATTTAAAACGCCATAATTTTCACTCTATTATAGCTCTGCCGCTGGTAATTTACGAAGAGATTAAGGGGCTTGTGGTTATCCATTCCGAAGCTAATACCATCAGCCAGTCAATAGCCGATACGGCTATGGCTCTCATAACCGAGCTGGAGCGCCTGGTAGAATTTGAAGGGCAGTTTAACGATATATACAAACAGAGAATTATGTATATGACTTTGAGCAAATCGGCAGAAAATCTCAATAAAGTCATTGGATTACAGCCTGTTGCCGAAGTAGCGCTCCAAGCGGCCTGCGCCATTAGCGGAGCCGAATTTGCCGCTATTACCCTGCGTTTGCAAAGCAGTTCTAACGAAAAACCTTATGATCTCATTTTATCTTGCATTTCCAAATATTCCAATCACCTTGAAATTATAGGCAAAAAATTTTCTACCGGCACCGGGCTTGTAGATAGCGTTATCCGCCACTGCATGGCCTTGCCGGAGCAGCAAAAACTCTCTGCCAGACAAATCATCTTTAGCCCCACTATTGTGCTCAAAGAAATAAAAGCCGCCAGAATTTATCCCCTCCTTCATGGCAAAGAGGCCATCGGCACTATGGTGGTCGGCTCGGCCAAAAGCGACTTTTTATCCATAGAAGCCAAAGGAATGCTGGGCATTATTGCCGAACAGGCAGCCACTTCGCTCGTCAATGCCCAGCTTTTTGAACAAATCGAACGCATGGCCACCACCGACGGCCTAACCGGCATCTTAAACCGCCGTGTTTTTCAGGAACAATTCACCAAAGTACTCGACAGAGCCCAGCGGAATAAAAGAGCTTTTTGCCTAATGATTGCCGATATCGACCACTTCAAACGTGTCAACGATAAATACGGGCACCAAATGGGCGACGAGGTACTAAGGCAAGTAGCCAGATGCTTACAAAACACCGCTCGCAAAACCGATATTGTGGCCCGCTACGGCGGTGAAGAATTTGCCATCATCATGGAAGATACCGACATTCCCGGAGCCTCAAGAATTGCCGAACGCATCCGCGCTAACGTGAGCAAACTAACTTTTCAATCCACCACCGGCCCCTTCCGCTGCACTCTCAGCATGGGCATTGCCAATTATCCGGACCATCAAAGGGAGCGCGAAAAAATCATCGGTGCCGCCGACGAAGCTCTTTATGTGGCCAAAAACAACGGCCGCAATCAGGTAATTATTTACGGCCAAAGAGTTGAAGCCAATGAATAAACATTCTTCTTTGCTACTCGCCCTGCTTTTTTCTCTCTTTAGCCTTTCTGCCTGTTATCAGCATGTAGCTATTGCCGTTAAACCGGCTGAAACTGCGACAATTCTGACCGAATATCAGGAAAAAGCCCTACTGCTTATCTTTTATCGCACTACCTGCCCCTGGTGCCTAAAAGAGCTTAGCGAGTTACCGGCATTAAAAGAGCAATTTACTGGTAATAATCGTGTTGAATTTATAGGCTTTTCGCTTGATAGGTCTATGGATGACTTAGATTATTTTGTCGCTAAAAACACTTTGCCGTTTGCTCCGTATTGGCTGGATTTTACTACAGCTGATGAACTACTGGATGGTTTTAATGAGCTTGGCATAACCCTGCCCACGCGCTTTGGTGTCCCCCTGCTGATTATTCTTGACACCGAGCATCGGCAGCAGGCCACTCTTCTGGGCTACCATACAAAAGAGGCCATAAGCGACGCCTTAAGTGACATATTACCATAATTGGATATTGTCTTTTTTTCACCTTGTGCTATATAGCGCTCTTTATAAACGGCTTTGCTTGCCGCTTTGCTTAAAAAAAGGAGCTTTAAAATGGTTATGGAAATTAATGACAATTGTGTTTCTTGTGGTGCCTGCGAGGGCGAGTGCGCTTTTGATGCTATTTATATGGGCGATTCACAATATCATATCGACCAAGAAAAATGCACCGGCTGTGGCGCCTGTACTGAGGCCTGTCCTTCAGACGCTATCCATCCCAAAGATTGATAGCTAAAAAAGCGCCTCTAAACTTCCTCGTAATTTATCGTATATTTTTCTTCAATTTTTCCAATAATTTCACGCACTATAGAGAGCGGCGTAGAAGAGCCGGCCGTAATACCTACACGCCTGATATGGGGCTTAAATTCTTTAAGCTGCCCCACTTCGTCCAGCTGAATAGTGGCTACTTTAGCCCGGCATATATCGGCCAAATGGCAGCTATTAGCACTGACTTGGCTCCCGACAACCAGCATTAAATCAACTATTTCCGCCATTTTGCCGGCTTCTGCCTGGCGTTTTTCCACTGCATTGCAGCGCAAATCAAAAGATCTAACATCGTCAAAACAGGCGGCAAGCTCGGCAAGAGCTGCCTTAAAAGTTGCTTCGGTAATAGTAGATTGCGTAACTATGGAAACAGGTGTCTCTCGCCCCCAAGAAGGCAGGGGCTGATGAGCTAAAAAGGCAGATGAAATATTAGAAGAGCAACTCAAAATGCCTTGTACTTCCGGATGTCCGGCGCTACCAATGCAGATAACCCGCCGGCCCTCTGCCGATTCGGCCGCCGCCCGCTCGCGAATACGCGCCACCAGCGGACAAGTGGCATCTAAAAGTTTAATCCCGGCAGCTAAAGCTCGCTCCAAAACAGGGCGTTGCTCACCATGGGCACGGATAACCAAAAGAGCCTTTTGTGGATTAGCTATTTCACCAATATCATTAATTATTTTTAGGCCCTTCTCTTCAAGTTCATGCACTAGGCGCGTATTATGAATCGGCCAGCCCAGGCCAAAAATAGTTTGCCCATCTTCCGCCGCCCGCTCAAGTGCTTCACTGATAAGTTTTATAACTCTGGTCACGCCAAAGCAAAAACCGGCCTGCCTGGCCACAATCAATGTGAGTGGGGGCTTCAAAGGTATTTCCCTATAGCTTGCAAGACATCAAGGCGGTCAATAAAGTCTGTCACATAATCCATGTGATCAGTCTCTACAATAAGTTTTTCGCTTTTATCCCAATTAGTTATCCACTCTTCATAAAGATTATTGAGTGTTTTAAGATAAGAAACGGGAATAGACTGCTCTTCCGGGCGTGCTCTAAGCGCGATGCGCCGCCGCAAAGTCGGCACACTGGCTCGCAAATAGATTAGTAAATCCGGCGGATTAAGCGTGCTGATAATGCTTTCGTAAAGGTCGCGATAAACCTTATAATCTCTAGTCAAAAGGCAACGCTTACGGTGCAAATTTTGGGCAAAAATCTCGGCATCCTCATAAATAGTACGGTCCTGAATAACCGTGCGGGTAGTTACCGCTTTTTGTAACTCCTGATGAATGCGAAATTTATAAGTCAAAAAATAAACCTGGCTCTGAAAAGCCCAGCGCCGCATATCGGCATAAAAATCCTTTAAATATGGGTTGGTATCATTGGGCTCAAAGTAGGGTTCAATGTGATAGTAATCGCAGAGAATTTTTACCAGAGTACTCTTCCCGCAACCAATATTTCCGGCAATAGCTATATATCGTGGTTCCATAAATTTACCTTAATTATTTCAAAGAGATCCAGGACTTCTTGGCAATTCTTCGTTAGGAGCAGGCGCTGACGCTCCTGCTTCAAGGGCTTTTGGCTGCTCTTCATCTTTAGGCGGCTGTTCTTCGCTGCTATTTGCTTCAGGCTCCTGAGGAGCATCCGGTGCAGCCTGAACCGGCGGGGCAGATTCTACCTCTTGCTCTTCTGCAGGAGAAACCGGCTTTGTTTCCACAGCAGCAACCGGCGGTTCTTCTTTAAGAGCAGGTATAGGGGCCGGCAGGTCAAAAGCCTCAAGAGCTGCCGCCGGAGCGTGTTTTTGGCCCAAACGGCGATAAGCATCAAGGCGCTTATCAATTTCAATAATCCATTTTTCGGCTTCTTTATGTTTGGAGCCGCCAAGTTCTCCGGCTAATTTGAATGACTTAAGCGCTTTGGCTAAATCATCAAAAGCCATTTTTACCAGGCGCTCACCATCAATATAGGCCAGCTCGCCGCGGAGCCCTTTAAGCTCTTTTTGTTGATCATCGCTAAGCCCGGAAAGGCGGCGCGCTCTATCAACATAATAAATGGCTTTATCAAAAGCTTTGGCCTCTTTTTCGGCCATACTTTTTTTAGTCCAGGAGCTCAGGAGGCCAAAAAGGCGGCGGTTGAGCTCCCCTAAATTGCTATATGTGCTCTTTTCCGGCAAAATCTCGCCGGCCGGGATATTTAGCGGAGCATATTGCTCATAAAGTGTGCCATCGGCTGGAACAAAGGCTTTGGAGCCCACGGGCAAAAATAGCCCCTGCTCAATAACAAGCTGGCCATCCTTGGCGTAAAGGTAATAGCGCTGGCTATTAATAACCGACAAAAGATAGACAATAACGCCGCCTAAAAGCAGCACCAGAATCAGTACCAAACAGCCGTTGATGCCCCGTTTTCCGCCACTTTTGCCGCTTTGACTGGTTTCTTCATTCGTTGCCATAAACGCCTCCCGCCAATACTTTTATAGGTATAGCAAGAATGTTTTCATTTTACCAGAGAGGAAGTTTTTAGTCATCCTCACGCAGGCTGCGCGGCCTTAAAGCGCCGGATAGAACTCTTTTGCGCAGGCGAATAATAGCCGGGGTAACTTCCACCATTTCATCATCTTTTATCCACTCTAAAGCACGCTCCAAAGGCATGGCTCTTGGCGGAGAAAGAATGCAGTTTTCATCTTTACCGGCAGCGCGCAGGTTGGTGAGTTTCTTGGGGCGCACCGGGTTAACATTCAGATCGTTCTCGCGGCAGTGCTCGCCTATTATCATACCCTCGTAAACTTCGGTATTGGCACCTATAAAGAGAGTACCGCGCGGTTGCAGATGGAAGAGAGCATAGGCGGTGGTATCACCGAGGCGATCGGCGACAATGGCGCCAAAACTGCGCTGAGCAATAGGCCCGGCCCAGGGCATCCAACCATCAACAATGCTGTGCAAAAGTGCCGTACCTCTGGTGGTGGTCAAAAGCTGGTTGCGCAAACCAAAGAGGCCGCGAGTAGGAATGCGATATTCAAGGCGCATCCGCGAGCCCTCCTGGCGCTGATCAAGCATAGTAGAGCGGCGACGCCCCACCACTTCGGTAACCGCGCCCATATATTCCGGCGGAATATCAATAACTATGCGTTCAACAGGCTCCTCGAGCCCGTTTGGCCCCATGCGCGTTACAACTTGCGGGCTACGCACACAGAGTTCATAGCCTTCACGGCGCAAATTTTCAATAAGCACAGCCAGTTGCAGTTCGCCGCGGCCAAGTACGTTAAATTGATCCGGCGCCTCGCCGTCTTCCACA
>JAEEML010000146.1 GCA_016283195.1 Deltaproteobacteria bacterium
CTTGTTTCCGCTGCCAGCGCCAGATCCAGCGCCCCTTCGCCTTTTTGATTTTGCGCGTTTATTTCCGCCCCGGCGGAGGTGAGCGCCTGCACTGCCCCGGCGTTAAGAGCTTCGGCCGCGCACATGAGCGGCGTTTTACCCGAGCTGCTTTGGACATTCACCTTGGCCCCAGCCGCGATGAGCGCCCGGACTGCCTCAGCTCCGCCATAACAAGCGGCATACATGAGCGGCGTATTGCCCTCTTTATCCCGGGCGTTCACATCCGCCCCGGCGGCCAAAAGTGTCTGCATCGGCTCCAGATAACCGCCAGCCGCAGCAAAGTGCAGCGCTGTTTCGCCATCATTATTCACTGCTTTCACATCCAGCCCGGCCTGAATCAGCGTTTTGACAGCCTCCAGCCGGCGCTCAGCGGGAACTCTCTCGCTTGTGAGCAGAAAATCGGGCGGCGGCAGCGCCATCATCAGTAGCGTGCTGCCATTTTCATTCACCGCTTTGGGGTTTGCCCCGGCCTCAATCAGCGCTTTCAGCGCCTCGGGCTGGCCACCGCGTGCAGCCAGCATAATGGCGGTCAGGCCAATATAATTCCTGGCATTCAGGTCGGCTCCGGCAGCGGTCAGCAAGCGCACAACCGCACCACTGCCGCCCTTCACCGCCAGCATGAGCGCCGTCTCCTCCATCGCACCGTAGTGCACTTTATTCACATCAATTCCGGACTTAAGAAGCTCACGCACAAGTTCCACATCCCCTGCCGCACTGATCTGCTCCATCATGCGCATAATCATTTCGACGGCCTGCGTGCCCTCCTGATCCTTTGCTTTCAGATCGGCCCCGGCCTGAATCAATGCCTTCACCACCGGAATGGGGGCTAAGGCGGCAACCATGAGTGGCGTCCGCCCTTTATCATCCCGGGCATTCACATCGGCTCCGGCGGAGGTAAGCGCCCTGACGGTATCCAGCTTCCACTCAGGCGGAACATCCCTGCTCATCACAGATACCGCCCACATCAGTGCCGTCTCGCCAGTCCAATCCGCATCCGTCACTTTGCCGCCAGAATAACGCGCCCGGTCCCAGGCTTCCAGAGAGAGAGCATGGGCGTTCACATCGGCCCCGGCCTGAATCAGCGCCTCTACCACTTTCACATGACCTCTCTCGGCGGCCCACATTAGCGCGGTTTTGCCATAATTCTCAAAACTGTCACGGACATTCACATTGAGCTTGGAATTGGAAGCGAGGAAAAAGCGTACAATCTCCGCCTGACCGCACAGGGCTGCATGGAGAAGCGTGTCGTCGTTTAGCTTCGCCCCGGCTTTGAGGAGCTTTTGCACCAGCTCCACATCATGACAGGCGGCTATTGAGAGCGCCAGCGCTTTCTGCAACGAGGAGAGCTCCACCCCGGCATCGAGAAAGGCCCGTAGCACATCTGTCCGGAAATGTTCCAGCGCCTGGTCCAGCGCGCTTTTCCCCTCGATATTCTTCGTTTTCCAGTCGGCCCCGGCTTTGAGGAGCAGACCAATCACCTCGGGATTGGAGGCCAGCATCAGCGCCGTCTCGCAGTCACCGTCCTTCAGATCCAGCTTGGCTTTGGCGTTAATGAGGAGCCGCACCACTTCCACGCGATCGTGCATGGCGGCCTCCATCAGCGCCGTCGTCCGGCTGCTCTCGCCATAGGCATAAACATCATTGACGTTAGCCCCGGCGGCAAGGAGTGCCTTTACCTTTTCCGCATCGCCCTTCCGAGCCGCCTCCATTAGCGGCGTCTCATGATCCGTCGTGGCCTTTGCCCGGCACATCCTCGACTTAAGCTCATATTTGACCATTCTGGCCACGTCCTCTGCCGTCGGTCTGAAATGCGCCTCGGCATCCGGCGCGGGAAAAATGGCCAAAATGGCCAATGTGAGGCAAATTTTGATATGCTGTTTTAAAAGAAAGCAGCGCAGCCAGGAAAGCAGGTAATTCTGCTCACCATATTTATTCTTTAACCGCATCTTTTACGGCTTTCCCTGCCTTTTTGGCTTTTTTCCAGCCTTTCTTCCCGGCTTTTTTGGTCGCTTTTGCGCCTTTTTTTACCCCGTTCGCCGTTTTATCTACGGCCTTTTCAACATCTATAGCCCGGGCGGCCTCTTGTTCGGGCCCGGCCAGCGCCACCTGGCTTTGGGGCTCTCCGGCTGATTCAGCGGCACCAGATAATGGTCTAGCCTGGGATGCAACGGGAATAGCCAGCAGAAAAGCCGCAAAAAACATAAATTTTAACATGTGATTCTCCTCATAAGGGTAAGAGTTATCGCCGCTTACAATAGCACGGCCTCGCTATTATAGGGCATAATTTAAAATTAGTCGCGCAAAAAAATTCGCCAAATCAAAATAGCACGCCGGCTTGCGAACCATTTCCCAAGTACTTTGGATTTCGTCTTGATTTGCCAATTTAATTCTTTGGATTTCGTCTTGATTTGCCAATTTAATTCTTTGGATTTCGTCCGGTCTTAGTTAATAGAGGCACTTTCGCCGAAGTAGATTTAGATGCGCGAAGCAGAAAATATGGTGGCTTTTGTCATACAGGATTATTTAATTTACTTGAAAAGAGGCGGAGAAGGCACTAGCAGCTAACGCTAAACTCCTCTATCTTGCACTCGTGAGTTTTTTCTTTGTCGTCATAATTAACGCCGATAAATAGCAGATTTCCCTTAAAATTTTGCAAAGAGGCAAAATATTTTTTCTCTCTTATCTGGCTGAGTGCCGACTCAGTGGAGCTATTACGCTTCAGCTCAATTATCATGGCCGGAATGTTTGGCACAAAGGGTATAAAGACCACATCGGCAAAACCCTTGCCGGTGGTCATCTCTTTGATAATTGTATATTTATTTAGGGCATATATGTAAGAGAGGTAAATAGCGCTCTGGAGCGCGTCTTCATTATTGTAACTCCGGTTACTCGTTACATGAATATGGCTTTCATCGAGAGCCCGGGCTACAGCTTCAGCATTTCCCGCGAGAGTTTCTGCTAAAAGTTCGCGCGATGATTCAATAATATGGTTAGTTACCGCGTAATCGTCATTGGCTTCGATAGCGTTAAACCACTCCTGGCGCACCTCTTTATTGGGGATTCTGCAGGTTTTATCTTCTCTATTATAAGCTAGGTACCCAACATGGATGAGGTAAGTAAAGGCGTCACTACGTGTAGAAAAATCGGTCATGGTATTCATATAGCGAGTGACATTTACCGGCACATTTTCCCCGGCCAGCATTTTTATGACATCATCTTTCATGCCGGCAAAATTCTCTTTAATACGGTCGCTTATGACAGCATAAGTGGAAGTTTTGCCCCAATAATTATCAAAAATGCCATCTTCCATAGAGCGCACAACCGATTCGGGATTATAAATTTCCAGGCCGCGCTGATGATAGCCGTCATACCAGCGCTTGCACTCGGCAAAAGAGACATCATACCTCTTACACAGCTCCTCAACTTCACCATCGGTAAAACCGACAAACTCGGCGAGCGGCCCGGCATCAAGAATGGTAAATTCGCGGAAATTATTGAGTTTTGATTGCACTCTGTCGCGTACGATGGGCAAAATGCCGGTTAAATAAGCAAAGAGGATAGCCGGACGCACCGTGTCGTTTTTAAATAGGCCGTTTAAAAGGTCCAGATACTGTTTAAAAAGCGCTTCCGGGATTTTTTCGCGCACCAGAACATCGTATTCGTCCATAATGACAACAAATTGTTCGCCCGTTTTGGCAAAGACTTTTTGCATGCAATTGGCAATGGAATCATCCTCGGTAAAAGTTATTCCTTTAAATTCTTCGGCAAATTCTTCACGGACACTGCTTGTAAGTTTTATTATAAGATTTTCCGGCTTCATAGCCGTGCGATATTCACCATTTACATCAACTTTTATTACATTAAATTTATTGAGATTTTCAGAAAAACCTTCCCAGCTGGATATTTTCAAGGGCTTAAAGAGTTCCCGGGAATCACAGCCTTTGGAGTAATAAGCCGCCAGCATATTACCGGCGATGGTTTTCCCAAAGCGGCGCGGACGGGAGACGCAAAGATACTTATCATTGCGCTGAGCAAGCTGCTCTATAGCGGCGATCATCATGGTTTTGTCTACATAGATGGGAGCTCTTAAAGTCTCTTTAAAATTACTATTACTCGGATTCAGATAGATGCCCATGGCCACCTCCGGCGGCGTAGTATAACAGGTTATGCGTGGGCTAGCCACTAAATTGCCGCCACTTATAACCAGCAAAGCAAAAGCTTAAAATCAAATGGTTCTAAAGGGCTTAAGGAATAGTAACGGAGGGGCTAGCCCAAATCTTCTTCAACTCAGCATGGCCCACCAGCGGCAGGCCCAGTTGGTAGGCGCTGTTATCACCGGCGCAATAGAGCTCGCCGCTCTCATTGATAAAGCAAGTATGCGCGCCGCCCACAGCCAGAGTTTGCCAGTGGCCGGCTATTTTTTGCGCTTCTTTTACAAAATAGTTCTCTTTGGCTACGCCGTCGGCCAGTTCGCCGTGCTCACCGCTGCCCAAGCAAGCCACTTCGCCGCCGGCCAAAAGACCGCAAAGGTGCGCTTTATTGCCCTCTCCTGCTTCGGCCGCCAAAATAGTTTTAAAATTACCGCCACTTAGCGGCCACTGGCGCACAGTATTCTCTTTTTGCGCCGCCGCCGGCCAGCATAAATTAGGCGCGCCCCAGCAGGCCAGCGAGCCATCACGCTTAATGACAATCAGTGAATCTCCGGCCATAGTGAGGTCATTAACGGCAGCCATTTTCAGCACACTCGGGCTTTTGCGGCCATATACACCGGTTTCAAAAAGCTGGCCCTGGCGATTACTGCCCAGGCAGGCAATCTGGTATTTATTGAGAAAGCAGATATTATTTTTGCCCATAATCACCTTGTTCCAGGAATTGCCGGTTTTCAGGCGGAAGGGACCATAGCTGCCGGCGGCGGCGCCAAAAGTATTGCCACTGCCATAGCACACCGGGTCGCCCTCGGTATCTATGCCGCAGGTATGTTCAAAACCGGCGCTTATGGAGCGGAATTTTTTGCCCAGTTGGTGCGGCGCCAAATACTTACCCCGCGCCGGGTCGGTAAATTGCCCTTTGCTGTTATCGCCAAAGCAGCGGGCCGTGCCCTCATTATCCAAAGCGCAGCAGTGATAAGGCCCGCAGGAGAGTTCCATAGTCATGCTGAGCCCATCTACCGGCGCGGGGCGCAGGAGCACTTTGTTATTCAGTGGGGCGCCGCACTGCCCACGGCTATTGTCACCAAAGCACCAAACAGAGCCATCTAGTGCAATGGCGCAGGTGTGCTTTTCGCCGGCGGCCACCTTAGTGTAATGGCCATCTCCCGCCACCGCCTCCGGGCTGGCCTTGTGCGTTATGCGCGGCGGTGGCGCCTCCTTTAGCAAATCGGCCACACTTTTCCCATAACCGGCACAAAGGAGCTCACCACTTTTTTTGAGCGCACAGTTGGTATGCCCAAGGGGTATAGCAGCCACAAAATCGCCATTAATCACCGGCGCATCCGTGGTCAAAGAGGGATCATCAACGCCAAGCTCACTATATTCGTTGCTTCCCAGGCAGCGCATCCCGCCATTTTTAGTGAGCCCGCAGAGCGCAGAATTGCCAATAGTCACATTCAGCCAGGCAGTGTCATCCAGCTTTTGCCAATCGGGCGGGAGGCCCAAAGTCCTGGGCATATAGGGCAAATCCTGGCCGAGGCACCACAGCAAGCCGCTATCATCAAGAGCACAGCTTTCGCGCTCACCAAGAGCTATATAATTTACCTTATGCTCACCCATTTTGGTGAGATTTTCAAAAGTTTTTTGGCTATTACCGAGGCGCCCTAAATTATTCTCCCCCAGGCAAAAGAGCTCATTTTCTTCATTTATAGCGCAGAGATGGCCGGAGCTCGAGGCCATGGCCAGAAAGTTATTTCCCTTGGCTATCATCTTGGGATTATTCAAAATAAGCGTCTTTTCATTGCCGCCCAGCGGCCAGCCGCCGCTTGGGGCCGTACCAAAACAAAAAAGCCCTTTTTCTGCGGAAATAGCGCAAGTATAAGTGGCGCCGGCAGCGACAGCCCGCCAAAGGCCGGGCACTTTTTGCGGCTCTTTAACCACCTGGTCAAAAGGCAAATCGCTCCGCCCCAGCTGACTATATTGGTTGCTACCCCAGCACCAGAGCGAGCCATCCACTTTGAGAGCACAGGTATGATGGCTGCCAAGAGCCACGGAAAACCAGGGTATCTCTTTTTGCTTAGCCGCTTCAGCAGCCTCTACTTTGGCCAATGTATTTTGAGATTCTGCTGTTTTTATGCCCAGTTGGCCATTGTCATTATTGCCAAGGCAAAAAAGTTCGCCGGCCGGCGTAATGAGGCAAAGATGGCCGCCATATTGCTGCGGACTTTTGGCTAAAACGGTGCGCTCCAGGTTATTGCCGTAAGGGGCGCTGAGTGTTAGAGTCTTTTCCTCACAACCATTTAATATTAAAAAAGAAAACAACAATAAGCTAATAGGTGAAACTCGAGCCACCGATAAACTCCCTGAGCAGCGATGTCTGCGGTATATCGCCGGGCAAAATAGCCACAAAGAGGGCCAAAAATTCCCTCAAGCGATATACTTCGGAAAAAGCCGGATTGGAACGCGGCACTTCATGCAAATAGCGCTCGGCAAAAACCTTGAGCACCGGAAATTCATATATCAAAGAAGAATCAAAAATCACATCGGCCGTGTGCTCATAGGGGAAAATATGGGCTCTCTCCCCCCGGCGCACCAGCGGCCAGTTTTGAATAGTGTGGGCCGCCGAATAGCCACGATAATGGCGATCGCGCACAATGCGGCGCAAAAGCCGGGCATCACTTGTTTGAATGCGGTTGTGATTATCAATGGCGAGCGGCGTAAGAGCATTGATAAAAATATGATATTGCTCATCTTTTGGCAAGCCGGCCGAGATTTTGGGATTAAGGCCGTGGATGCCCTCCATTAAGAGCACCTGGTCTGGCGCCATCTCAAAGATACGGCAATCTTCAAGTTTGCAGCGCGTCCCGCTCTTAAAATCAAAGGTGGGAACCGGCACTTTTTTGCCCTCCAAAAGATCGCTCATATTGCTTAGAAGCAGCGGCACATCAAGAGCATCAAGCGCCTCAAAATCAATTTTGCCATCGGGCCCCACCGGCATGTCACAGCGATTTCTATAATAATCGTCCATAGATATAAGCACCGGCCGCCGCCCCACCACCTGCAACTGAATAGCCAGCCGCTTGGTAAAGGTGGTTTTTCCGGCCGAAGAGGGGCCGGCAATAAAAACCATGTGGCAATTTTTGGTGGCAATGTCATCGGCAATGTCGGCAATGAGCTTTTCGTGAAGTGCCTCATTTATCTTAATAACATCACATATTTGCCCGCTGATACAAGCGGCATTGAGGTCGCCGACATGGGAGACTCCCACCAAGCGGCTCCAACTGCGCGAGCGCTTTAAAGTGGCATAAAGAGCCGGCTGCGGCTTTTCCAGGCGCGGAATATTCGGGTCCTTTTGGTCGGGGAATTGTAAAATAAAATCTTCGCCCTGCAAAAGTAATTTATATTCGCCAAAAAAGCTGGTATCCGGAGCAACAGGGCCATAACAAATATCAATAAAATCCTCTAGTTCTATCAAATTAACATGAGTAGGCGCCCAGGTATCCAAAAGTTGGCGTTTGCTCTGTTCTCCCCGTTTTAAAAAGATGCGCTGGGCCTCTTCCACCGCCACCCGCATAAGTTTAAAGGGCTTTTTGGCGGCCACCAGCGCCTTGAGGCCGGCATCAATCTTTTGCAAAAAAGCTTCATCTACTTTGGGGCCTTTAACCTCAAAATAGTAGCCTTCAGAAATCGACTGCCCTACCCTAATTTGCCCTTCGGGATAGAGTTTATAAAAAACCGCATAGAGCATCATGCAAATATGGCGGCGATAAATACGCGCTCCCTCATGGGAATGGGCGGTTAGCACTTCAATAGTGCCGCCGCTACAGATGGGGGCATCAAGAGAAACAACACGGTTATTAAGATTGGCCGCCAGGGCCACCGGACCATCATCAGCAGCGTATTTTTGCAAAAATTCGCGCACAGTTATGCCGTGCGGCACCGAGAGGCAGCTATCGTGAAAATAAATATTTACAAAGTTTTCATCGTTTTTTAAGGCACCGACATTCATCTTCTCAACCATTTTCCTGCTCCCATTCATGCACTTTTCTGTACTCGGTAGAAAAAAGGTCACGTTCCACAACCAGTGCTTTACCACTAAACGGGCCGTTTGGGCAAAAACCATTATGCGGTTTATCCACAAAAATAGCTTCCCCCGCCTTTAATTCTTTGGTTAAAAGGCCGTTTTCCGTATAAAGCACCAATGTTATAGCTCCGCTTAAAAGGGTAAAAAATTCCGGGCAGGTGTGTTTTTCGAGCTCGGCAATTTCAGCCAAAGAAACAGCTTTAGGGCTATAAACACCAATGCGATAGTGCTCGGAATCGCCGCATAAAACCTGCCATTCCTTAGCTACTTGCCAGCTAAAGGGTTCATTACGCATAGCCTCCGGAAACGACGGAGCGGTAACAGTCACTTTGCGGCTCATTGGCCCACCTCCTCAAAATTGTTGGCAA
>JAEEML010000147.1 GCA_016283195.1 Deltaproteobacteria bacterium
ACGCCGCCAGCGTTCGTTCTGAGCCAGGATCAAACTCTCCAATTATAAATTGGAAAGAATCAATTCTGATTCTTAATTAACGTTGGTCTTACTGTTTTTTCGACCGTTATGAGTTCTTTTTTGAACTCGCAACGTGCGTCTTTATCGTATATCCGATATTCAGTTTTCAGGGAGCTAAGCCGCAGGGCGGCTGGTCAGCTCTTGCTGACGTGAGCGGCATATTACTCGGATTAATTTCAGAGTCAAGAACTTTTTTTAAAAAATATTAAAAAAATTTACTGCCGGCTATTTTATTTCAATTTTCAACCAGTTACAGCTTGGATTGACAAAAAAAGAAGAATTAAGGAATTAATCAGCGAGTGCTAAGAGCTTACTCATCTTTTCCTTTTGGTTCATCGCCATCATCGGATTGGGGAGCATCGGCAGGCAAGAGATCCACATCTTTAAGAATCTGCACCTTTCCAGGTTCATCCACCATAATTTCCGGGCCGGCCCCCTTGCGCCAATAGAGTTTACCGGTGATGCGCACTGTTTTATCGGTATAGGTAGTCACCGGATCAATCTTCATCTTGGTAAAATTACTCACATCTTTTTCATGAATAAAGAAAGCCGGAGCCCGTTTGGGATCACTGGTCAAACGGAAAGTATGCCCCTTAGAATCGGTATTTACCATTACTACATGGCCTTCCAGCATCACTTCACGGCCAATAAAATTAAGCGACTCCCCGGGAAGCACTATGGGCATAGAACACTGCTTGGAGGGAATATAAAGCAGCTGCTTTTCATAGCGCACCTGATACCAGCGGGTAAATCCCTTTTTAAAGTTTTTAATAACATCCAAACGGCTGCCCTTAGCTAAACTAACCACCGGTGCACTGTTATTATCGGGAGTAGCAAAAAGAGCGGCGCTTTCTACAGCTACTTCCACTCCGTGCTCGCGGGAATGGCGCCAGTCATCATCGAAAATATCGGCATAGTAGCTGGCAATTTGCGGCTGATCAATCACCACACCAGCCTCTCTGTTACCCTTAAAACTGTTCTCGGTCCAGTTGATGGAGCTGATATGCACCCTTTCTCTGTCGGCGATAATGCCCTTGGCGTGAATTTTGCCGACATTGGTAGTCTCCAAATTGATGACTTTAGCCTCAAGATCCAGATTCTCGCTTATTGCCAATTTATTGAGATAATTCACAGTATCGTCATTGTCTCGCGGGTCGCTGCGCTCGTTGTTATAAAAAGTGCCGTCGATAAGCACTCGCGTACGCACTCCGCGCCGCGCTGCTTGCACCACCGCCGTTAAAGGCAAATTGGGCGTGGTAGCCATCGAGCCGTTTTTGCCTTTGCCCCACCAGAGAGGGATGGAATTTTCCAAAACATAGAGCTCTTTTTTGGCTGAATTCATCAGCTTCAAAAGGGAGCTTTCTTCATCCAGGCAGTTATCCGGCGAAAGAACTATTTCGAGACGCGCCGGCCCGGTAACCTCCACCGGCTCGCGCACTCTCTTATATTGCCCTGTCGGCACCGAGCGATTGAGCACAAAAGAGCCTTTATAAGGGAGGCCGTAACTATCACTCAGATCATCGTTAATTCCAATAATATCCTTATGGTTCAGCGGATCGACATCGTCTTTAAAAACTTCCAAAAACTGGGCTGCCAGTTTTGGCGATTCCACATGCACTTCCCAACCGCGGTTACCGGTAGATGGATTAATGGGATGGCCGCTATTGCCCCAGTTTTCAGTGCCGACAACCACCAATTTTTTATCCACTACCATATATTTGGTGTGCACAAAACGATAGCGGCGCTTAAGATCCTTATCAGCCGGCTGACCGATAAAATAAACAGTAGCTCCGGCTTTATGCAAACGATCGGCCTCATAGCGCACATCATCACCGAGGCCGCCAACCGTTTGCCCCTCAATGAGCATGGTAACTTTTACCCCGCGCTCCAAGGCTTTAACCAGGTGGTCGATGATAAAATCACCACTCGGGCGGTAAATACTAATTTTAATTTCATCAGTAGCGCTATCCATGGCTGAGGTTAAACCGGCAAAATTGTTATCCGGCGCCGAAGTAGCTTTGATGCGCACGTTTTTTTCATAGATAGGCGGAAAGGCAAATAGACTCTGCCCGGGGAACTCCACTCGGTGATAAGGGTCCACACCCAAAACGGCTGAGGAGCTGCTGGCATTCCAATCAGCACTGGTATTGGTATCAAAAACCGGTCGGCCTTTTAAATCGGTATCACGGCGTAGCACCTGCCCTTTCCAGCCATAGATATTCATCTCTTTAAGGCTCACACTGCCGCCCCGCCACTGGTTGGAAGGGATATTTTTCAAAGGCAAATCATCTACATCTTTAGTGGTATAAGGCACTACATCAATAGGCTTGTGCTTAGGGTTATGCAAAGAAACAACGCCCTGCAAATCCCCCAAATTAGGCCACGGGTTGTTCATATCACAATTGGGCACAGCGGATACGCTCTCTTCCGCTTCCATATCCGGCAAATAGCCAAAAACTTTCTTAAATGCCGCACCATTTTTGGCAATCCAGGCCGATTTTCCGGCTTCCAGCACAAAATCGGCCGGGAAGGTACAGCGCTGCGAAGCACTGGCGGCCTTTTTGGCATTCATCAGCCCATAAAGGTTGGAGATATAATATCCGCCCAGCTTAGCCGGGAAAGCACTGGCATTATAAATACGCACCGCCTCATCAGGCCCTTTGCCGCTACGCATATTGCCGCTGAAATATACACCGGTAATCATCACTTTGGCATAGCGTTTACTGCCGTAATCGCCCTCTTTTTTGGCTTCCGCCGCTCGGGGAAAGATTAAACCGGCACACACCAAGGATAATACCAAGTACTTTGTCAGATGACGGTACATCAATACCTCCAACGGGTTTAAAAATTTATCGCTATATTACCAATCGGTGGTGTTTATAATACGAATTCCAAGAATATTGGCCCGATGCTGGAAGGCATCAAAACCGATTTCCAAATCGGCAATGTAAGCTTTGCCGATATCTTTATCATAAACCATTTTCACGAAAAAGCCGTTGGAAATATCGCTTTTAACGGCCCGACATTCATAATCGCGATCATTCACTCTAACGCATTCTTCATTTTCCAGACAGCTGGTTGTGCAGTCAGAAAGCTTACTGCCCATAGGCATACAGGCAGCTAAATTGTTTTCACCAACCACACAAGCTTCATCGCCGGTACATAAGTCGCCGCAGGGAGAGATGATCTTTCTGGACCAACTGTTACCGCTTTTATGGCTAACAACTAAATCAAGATTGGTGGAATCCTGATAAACAATAACCGGATTGGGAACCGGAGTAATTAGAATAGCGCTGTCAGCACCGACATAATGGCGCCCGTCATCGCGGATACCGTCATCAGCCACTTCGACATAACCTTCCGGCAAGTAGCCGTAAAAATGGCGCAATTCATTATTGGTGGCATCAAGATAAGAAACATGAAGTTTGCCGTCGGGAGCTATCACCGCCGAAGCAAAACGGCCGACATCAATATCTGTTGCCCCACCGTTTTCCAAAGAGATTGCAAAGCTGCTGCCATCAAGAATCAGCGGCGTTTTAAAGCCTTTAATCTGCTGTATGCCGTTAACTACTTCGGTCTCGGCGGTGGCCACTTTGAGATTGCCATCAATAGAATCATGGTAAATAACGTGGGGAATGCTGTTATAAGTAACTATATTACTATAAAGGCCGACACCTTTGAGCACTTTGGCAATAGCGGGCATGGGAGCCAAGGGGAGACATTTAGAAACACCTTGTTCCAAAACGCAGGACTCACCTGAACGACAAGAGGCACAATCTTTCATAATAGAGCGACAAACTGTGCTCTCATCAATTTTTACACAAGATTGGTTATCGGGGCAGCTACCGCCGCAGGATTCGGCCGGAAGCGGTTTGGCATCAAGGAGATAAAAGTCCCAATCGCTCTTCGCGGCTGGCATGGCATTCTTCGCTTTGGCATAAACCAAGCCGGTTACTTCTTCGGATGCGCCGTCAACCATGCCTCTAACCATCATGTAACTTAATTGCGGACGGTCGTCTTCGCCGATATGCAAATCAATGTAGCGGCCGGTATCGGCGGGCTTAGCAGCTGCTGTAAGCTGGCCGTTATCAACTGTCGTTATATGCCAATCGGAATTACTGTCGAGGCGAGCAAATTTAACAGCATGATTATCCAAATCATAATAGGCTATGGCCGGCAGATTATTTCTTACAGCAATGGCAGTATATTGGCCGACATTAGGCCCGGGCTCGGCAAAACCATGGCGAATACCGGTGGGGCTGCCAATCAAATTGCCGCTTTCCGGCACACCATCAATATAATTAGTGGATATTAAGTGCCCATCGGCGCGATCATAAACAGTCAGCACCAGGTCGCCGTAAGTATCGTCATAACTGGAAACAAAAATATGGTCACTACCAAGGGCAATATCGGCGAAACGGCCGATGACGCCATAAGTAAGCGGCGGCAGGGTTTCGCAGCGGCAGCGAAGTTCACAGCAGTGGTCAAAAATCATAGAATCAGGATCTTCATATACCAATAGTTCACCGGTACCGCAGCTCTTATTGCAACTATCTTTGCCCGAACCGCCGGCCGGTATATAAGGCACCGGTTCACAAGAATTGGTCTCTATATTGCAAACAGTGCCGCTTTCGCAAAAGCCGTCACAAGGAGCTCTAAGCACACAGCGCCCGGCAAAATACTGGCTGCCGACCGGGCAACCGCCATTCGCGGAGACGGGCGGAAAACCGCAGGTTTTGCTATCAGTAGCCACCAGGGGGCGATCTAAACACATCTGTCCTTCGGGACACTCGGCACTATCGGTACATTTTTGAATAGACGAAGCCGGGATTTTACATTCACCACTAGAAAGGCACGACATACCGGGGCAACAATTTCCGCCGGCTTCTTCCACAGCATCACAGCGGGCTACGGTACATTCGCCTTTTCTATAGACTTTACCATCATCACAATTATCCGGGGCGTGGCGCTTGGCACAGCTTGGGCCATCATTTTCGGCAGGCGCAGCGCGTTTACAAGCCGGCAACGAGAGCAGGAAAGAGGCACAAATGAGCGGCATTAAGAGATAAATCCGCTTGCTAGGTAAAGATGGAATACTCATATCAACAATCTCCTTCAGTTTTGCGCCAAGCGCAAATGCTCACAGATGTTACCCCAATTTGCACTTTATGAACATTAAAAAAATGCATTTAGGTGCTATTTTGGGGAATAGTTTTCAACTTTTTGCGATAAGCCGCCGGCAACATCTTTCTAAAAGCCGGATTATAATCGGCCAATATTATAGCCAAAACAGCCGAGGCTACAGTAAACCCCAGGACAGCCGGCACCGGGCTAATAGTGCCGAGAGGCCGCCGCACCCGCCCGCGAGTAGTGGCCGCTTCGCTTTCATCGGGCTCACCCATGCCACTCAGATCGGGCAATTCTTTGGAATAAACAGCCAGGACTTCAGCCAAATGGGCTCCCAGGCCGCGATGCCGGAGGCCCTTGCGAATTTTGGCTCCGAGGCGGTCATTTGTCACTTCATCAAGCGGAGCAATGGCAATTTGCGTCGGGTCATATCTAAGAGCCGCGCCCATAGCAGTAACCAAAGGAATATGGCGGGTTAAAGCATTGGTTATCAGAGCCAGCTTGGGATTTAAGGAGTCAATGGCATCTAACACCACCTCCGGCCCAAGGGCGAAAATTTCCTCAGCTGTATCTTCATGAAAAAATAGTTCGCGCCCCAAGACAACGGCGTGCGGATTAATCTGCTTGGCCCGCTGAGCAGCCAGCGCAACTTTGGCTTTGCCGATATTGGTACTTTTGGCCAAAAGCTGGCGGTTGATATTGCTCTCACTGATTACATCGGCATCGCAGAGAATAATTCGCCCGATACCGGCTCGCACCAGAGCTTCGGCTGCATAACCGCCCACACCGCCCAGGCCGATAACCGCCACGCTGGTATCAGCCAGCTTTTCCAGCGCTTCTTTGCCAAGTAAAAGTTCCGAACGTTCCTGCCAAGGTGCCGTAGTCATGATATTTTTCCAAATAATTTATGGGTATTTTGTTCGGTAATCTCGTCAACTTCTGCCAAAGTCATTTGGCGAATATCGGCTATAGTCCGGGCGACATATTTAAGGTGCTTAGGCTCTACAGTGCCCGGAGTAAGCCCTTCTATGCCAATAGAGGGGCTATCGGTTTCCAGCAATATATTTTCAAGCGGCAACTTGGCCGCCAGCGTGCGTATTCTACGCGCTCCAGGCCGGGTTACCGAGCCGGAAAAACTCACATAAACGCTTCCGCGCTTTAAAAGCGGCTCAAGCTGTTCTAAGCTCCCGGAAAAGCTATGAAGCACAAGTGGTTGCGGCGGCCGGCTCAAAAGAATGTCCAGCACTTTTTGCCCGGCTTTACGCGCATGAATAATGGCCGGCAAACCTAGCTCATTAGCCAAATCCAGCTGGGCCAAAAAGATGGGCAGCTGCTCTTCAATTGGCCGCTCTATATTGCCATCCAGGCCGATTTCGCCGATAGCCGCAACTTTAGATCCATTTTTGGCAAGTGCCCTTAACTCGCCAATATAATCCGGAGGTACATTGCCCAGATACCAAGGATGCACTCCAATTGCCACATATAAAGCCGGTAATTCTTTGGCCCAGGCATGGAGGAGACGGCTGCTCGCAATGTCTGTCGCAGCGGCAATAACGGCCCCAACGTCCTCTTTAGCCGCCATAGCCAAAAAATCGGCTACACCACTTGAGCCACTAGCGGCTATTTCTGGAATCAAAAAGGGATGAGCATGGATATCTATCAAAAGAGTATCCGTTAATTATCTATAAATGATTTAAGACGCTTGGCCCGGCTGGGATGACGCAGTTTGCGCAGAGCCTTGGCCTCAATCTGGCGGATACGTTCACGTGTAACTTCAAAATCCTGGCCCACTTCTTCCAAAGTGTGATCGCTCTTTTCGCCAATGCCAAAGCGCATTCTAAGCACTTTTTCCTCGCGCGGAGTCAAAGTGGCAAGCACTTTGCGCGTCTGCTCGGCCAAATTACTGGAAATCACAGCTTCCGAAGGATTAACCACGCCTTTATCTTCAATAAAATCACCAAGATGGCTATCTTCTTCTTCACCTATCGGCGTTTCCAGAGAAATAGGCTCTTTGGCAATTTTCAAGACTTTGCGCACTTTATCAACCGGCAATTCCATTTTATCGGCAATTTCTTCCGGCGTCGGTTCCCGTCCCAGTTCCTGCACTAAATAGCGGCTGGTTCTGATGAGCTTATTGATAGTCTCAATCATATGCACCGGAATACGAATGGTGCGCGCCTGGTCGGCAATAGCTCTGGTAATAGCCTGGCGAATCCACCAAGTAGCATAGGTGGAAAATTTATAGCCACGACTATATTCAAATTTATCCACCGCCTTCATCAGGCCGATATTGCCCTCTTGGATGAGGTCCAAAAACTGCAAACCGCGATTGGTATATTTTTTGGCAATGGAAACCACCAGGCGCAAGTTGGCTTCCACCAGCTCGGCCTTGGCCCGCTCGGCCTTATTCTCACCTTCGGTAATCCCGCGAAAAGTCTGGCGCAATTGGTCGATACTCACGTTGGTATCAGCCATAATTTTGCGCCGCCTCTTTTCGCAATTAATAAAGAGCTGCTCAATAACCCGTTGCTGGGCTGCTGTGAGCTTTTGAAAAGCGGCGCTGGCGCGTAAATCGGCCACATCACCGGCCGTAGTCAGCATTTTACGCACCTCTTTTTCATTTAAGCCGAGATTTTGGCTCTGGCTTCTAATCTCGGCATCGGCCAAATCAAGGCGATGAATCACCCCTTTCAGCTTATTGATAATGCGGTCAAATTGTCTTTTAGAGAGCTTAACTTTCACCAAAACTGAGGTCATTTGGCGCTTATTTTGCTCTATAGCTGCCAAGCGGCTGGCCTTCTCCTTAGGTGGGCAATTGTTAAGGCCATCCATGTAAACTTTAACGGCCTCATTTAAAACCCGTATTTCCTCGATTTGGGCAATAATTTTGTCGCTGCGCAACTGCTCATCGGCCTCATCTTCATCAAAATCGCGCACAATTTCGCGCACTTTGACCGTACCGGCTTTTAGCTGCTCGGTTATCGCCAAAATCTCTTCAATCGCCAGCTGTGAGTTGATGACCACATCAAGTACTTCGCGCTCACCCTCTTCAATACGCTTGGCAATTTCCACCTCTCCCTCGCGGGAGAGGAGAGCTACCGAGCCCATTTTGCGCAAATACATCCGCACGGGATCATTGCTTTTGCTAACTAGGTCATCATCCTGCTGCTGGGCTTCTTCAAAAGCCTCGGCAGCAATAAGCGGAGATGGAGCCATAGCCGGCGAAGAGGTGTTGCCAGTTTGCGCTGCGGCGGCAAAACGGGCATCTTCGTCACCGCCTTCGTCAACAAAGAGGTCATCGTCCATCATCCCGTCTAGGTCGCCATCCAAATCACTGTCATCATCCGGACCTAGCAGAATTTCATCACCCGGGGCCTGCTGTTCGGTTTCGTTTTCGCTAAAATGTTTTTTATTATCGGCTTTTGCTGGGGTAGCAGCTTTTTTACCACCACCACCTGGCACATGTAAATCGCTCAATAAATCCGGCAATAAGCCGGCAAACTGCTCACCGGGCGCCCCCGCTTTATCTGCGCTCTTTTCCGCATTTTTAGGCGGCACTGGCTCTTTAGAAGCCCGGCTCTCGGCTACTTCCTGAAGCAGATCACTGCCTAATGGCAGATCATCGCGTTCGGGAAGCAAATCATTAGGCGGCTCCAGAGTATTTTTAGCCTCAGAATTTTCTATAGAAATATGCAAAAAAGCCGCTTTCTTTTTTAATTCATCAAAATCTATAGACAAAGGAGATTTAGCAGTACTCCTGAACGACATCAAGATTGCTTTATCAGCGCTTACTGTAATGGTTTTAGCCGCGTTTTCAGCGCTCCCTGATACCTTCATATTCTGCCTCCAACAAAAAAGCATACCGGGCACACCCGGCCGTACTAGTATCTCTATACTTAAAAAGTAAGCAATTATTTTGCCAAAAATTAACTGCGCCTAGCCTCTTTAACGCGCCGAAAAAGGGTGCGCAATTCTTTCTTTTGCCGCAAAAGCTCCGCCAAAAGGGCTTTATCTCCGGCTTTTTCTGCCCCTACAATAGCCTGCTGCAATTCTCCGAGCTCGCGCTTAAAATTCTGTTCCTGCAAGGAAAGTCTGAGATCATTCAGCACATCACCGGCTGAGGAACTACTTTCTTCACTCTTTCCCAGGGAAATCACATCATATGCTAGGCGCTCATCTCCCAATAGTTGCTCGCCTTCTTCCAAAGAAGGCAAGGCATCTTTATTGGCTACAGCGGTTAGAAATTGCCCCAGCCGTTCATCACCTAGCTGCGGCACGATTTCGCTTATGTAGCACCAAAGAGACTTCCGCGCAACTATTTCTTTAACTATCCGTACTTCAAGCTGATTAAACGGTTTAACCACCGGTTTTAAAGGAGCCTTTGGCGCACTTAAAGATTGTTGTCCGCCACCGGCACCTGCTCCGTTTCTATGCAAAGTCCCCGGCTGCTCTCTCTTCTCTAACGGCTGGCGCCGCCTCTTATCCCGGCTCTTTTTGAGCGCCTGCGTAAGCTGCTCCTCACCCAGGTGGAGTGCATCTGCCGCCATCGCCACATATAAATCTTTTTGCAAACCGGCAGGCAGAGCATCCAAAATCGGCTCTATGAGCTCAACAGCCGCCACCACCTTTTCCACCGAGCCATCCAGAAGAGCCGCCGCCGCATCAATAATATATGCTGCCACATAACGCGCTTCGGAAAGAGCTTTGGTAAAAAGGGCCGGCGAGTGCAGCAATTCGCCGGGATCTTTGGCCGGCCAGCGCACCACACTGACATTTATCCCCTGTCTTAAAAGCAATTCGGCAGAACGCAACATAGCCTTAGTCCCGGCAGCATCGCTATCTAGCCCCAAAAGCACCTGGCATTTCAGTTTGGCAATATTTTTGGCGTGATGCTCGGTTAATGCCGTGCCCAAAAGGCCGGCTACAGCCGGAAAACCGAGCTGAAAAGCAGCCATAACATCCATATATCCTTCGACTAAAAGAAGTTGCTTGCGCTTTAATACTTCCGCTTTAGCCATATTAAAGGCAAATAAGGTGCTACCCTTGTCAAAAATAAAAGATTGAGCGGAATTTAAATATTTGGCGCCCTGCCCTGAGCCGATTATTCTGGCGCCAAAACCCACCATGTGGCCAAAAGTATCGCGAATGGGAATCATAAGGCGCATGGCACAGGGATTATAAAGTTCTCCTTCGGCATTTTGTTGCAAAAGGCCTATTTCCAAGGCCACTTCTCTGGCCTCAGCCGTATTAAGCGGCAATTCATGCACCAGGGAGAGGCGATCACCGGCATAACCCAGCTCAAATTGCTCCACAATTTTATATTTTATATGGCGCTCTTTCAAATAAGATAATGTCCTGACTCCGCTTGGGGCGTGCAAATTATTTTTATAAAAAGCACAGGCCTTTTCCAGGAGTTCACGCGCCAATTCTTCGCGCCTTTTTTGCGCTGTCTCCGCCGGCGACAATTGAGCGGTCGCCCCAGGCACCTCCAAACCGGCTCTTGAAGCCAGGTTTTTTATAGCCTCCATGAAAGAGGCGCCCTCAATATCCATGTAGAAACTGATAACATCGCCGCCTTTACCGCAACCAAAGCAGTGGTAAAGACGTTTTTCCTCATTCACACAAAAAGAAGGCGTTTTTTCATGATGAAAGGGACAGCACCCAAAATAATTCTGCCCCTTTTTGCTAAGCGGCACATATTCCCCTATCAGGGAGACAATACTAAGCCTCTCGCGGAGAGCATTTTTAAGATCACTTAGTTCCTGTTCAAGCATCGATCTCTTGCCGTTTGGCCGCAATAATTTTTTTCAGCCCTTCATCCAGGCTATATTCGCATTTAAAGCCGTAAGCTCGCAATTTATCAGTAGCCGCCACCGAAGCCGCAATATCACCGGCACGCGCCGGCAAATACTCTATTTTAGCTAAAGAGGCGGTTAAAGTTATTATTTTTTTAGCCAGCTGCTCAATAGAAATGCCGCTTCCGGAGGCCACATTATACGCCCCGCTCATCACGGCATTTTCCATAGCCAGAACATTAGCAGCCACTACATCTTTTACATATATAAAATCGCGAGTTTGCCGGCCGTCACCATAGATACAAAGCGGCTCGTTTTTAAGTGCTTTCTCCACAAAAATCGGCACAGCCGCCGCATAAGTGCTCCGGCTGCTCTGGCGCGGGCCAAAGACATTAAAATAGCGCAGGGAGACAGTGGGCAAATCATACAATTTGCGGTACATTTCCAAATAATATTCACCGGTTAGCTTAGTTATAGCATAGGGAGAAAGTGGGGTTTTTGGCATATCCTCCGCTTGCGGCAAAATGGGCACGTCACCATAAACGGCCGAGGAGGAAGAAAAAATAACCTTTTTAAGGCCATGAGTCCGCGCGGCATCAAGGACATTTAAAAGGCCCAAAATATTTATTTCGTTGCACTCAGCAATCTGCGCAAGAGATTCCGGAACACTGGCAAGAGCGGCCAGATGAAAGAGATAATCGGCACCGGCCAGAGCAGCAAAAACAGCTTCACGGTTTGTTATCGAAGCATTTATCAGGCGGCATTTTATACCGGCCAAATTGGCCAAAGAGCCGCTCCGCAGATTATCCAGCACGATAACATCGGCCTTATCCTGAAAATATTCGGCAATGTGACTGCCTATAAAACCGGCTCCACCGGTAATAACCACGCGCATTAAAATACCCGCCAAGAAAAGGCTTATTGAATAGCCAAATCAGCCCACACCGGGCAATGGCTCGATGGATAGGGCATTTCCGGCTGAGTAACACCACTATCCAGCTCTTTAAGGCCCTGTACTTCATCGTTATCGGAGGCGCGATAAAGAATATAATCGCTGCGCCGCCCCTCACCAAGGTTGCAAGGCGTTAAAATATTGCCGGAAAAAGAAGGATTTTTACGTAATCCCTTTTCACTGCCGGCCACGGCCATTTCCGCACCTTTCAGGCGGTCCATCAAGCTACCGTCGGGGTCGATATCGAAATTCCCGGCCATAACCAGAAAGCCGTCCGGCTCGATTTTGTCATCCATAATACGCCTTAATTCTTCAATTTGCTGCTCGATAACCGCTGCCTTTTCCCCAAGTGATATTTGCACAAAAATGAAAGTCAGCGTCCCCATGGGAACTTTTATATCACACATAATAAAGCCGGAACGTCTCTGGCCGCTGTTGTGAGTAAAAACATAGGCTTCGGCCCGCTCGATAGGCCACTTGGAGAGCACCATCATGCCACTTTCGGCCATCGGCATTTTGTCTTCAAAAAGATAAAAAGCTTGAAACGGATAAGCCAGGCTCTCAAGCACCGGCCTGGAAGGATCGCCTTTGGACCAGCCGCCGGTCACATCTTGCAAAACAATAATATCGCCTTTTAAAAATTTGATTTCCTCTACTGCTCTGTCCAGGCGATTTTTCTTATCTTTTTTTTGCCCATCCAGGTTAAAAGTCACTAAGCGCAAACGGTTTTCCGCAAAAGTATTTTGCGTGGAAAGCGGATTTTTGGCCAAATCTATTTCGGCGCCGGAAGTAACGCAGGCCGGCAAAAGAGTAAGGCTCAAAAGACCGCACAAAAAACCAATTTTTTCTTTCATTTTCTCCATTTTTTTACCTCGCAGCATGGCCCGGGCCTTACATAGGCATAAGCGCCACCTCGCCCTTACTTTAATAATGCGCTTTATCTTTATCAATAGAGAATTGTTTTTTCTCTCGGCATCTGGTAGCATGAGGTGCTTTCTGTGGAAAGGAGGCATTTTATGCTTATATTTTCAAAACAGAAAATCCGGCACTCCATAAGTATGGCCATCTTCTCTTTTTGCGCGCTGTCACTCTTTGCTTTTGAGGCTATGGCCGCTAAGCCGGCTGCCAAACCGGCAGGAAAATCAGCCGCAAAGCCAGCAAGTAGCGCCAAAGGTTCGCTCATTATAGAATCAACATCAACTGGCGCCACCGTCTTCATTGACGGCAAGGAATATGGTACTATTCCTTTTAAACCCACTTCGCTCACGGCCGGAAAGCATAAAATAGAAGTTAAAAACATGGGCTTTTTGGATTATTCCAACGAAGTCCAAATTAATGCTGGTAAAGGCACCCGCTTAAAAGTTGACCTCCTCCCGGTGGCCTCTATTGTCAATCTGGCTTCTATGCCCGCCAAAGCCACTGTTTATATTGATGGCAAAGAGCGCGGCACCACTCCTACTAAAGTTGAGCTCAAAACCGGCACATACAATATTGAATTTAAATTAAAAGGTTATTTGCCTTTTAAAAAACAGTTAAAAATCACCAAGCTTGGCGAAAAGATACCAATCTCGGCCACTTTGGAACAAGACAAGCTCGCTACCGATAAAGATGAAGACCCGCTTTTGGCCCTGCCCCTTGATTTGCCGCTGGAAATCCCCGGTGAAGATCCGCTGGCACTGGAGCCGGTTGCCACACCGCCCGGCGGTGCCGAAGATGATCCTCTTTCTCTGGAGCCTCTGGATCTCGAACCGGTAGATAACGGCGCAAAGGCGATTTCGCCGACTGCTCCTCCGCCCCCCTCCCCGGAAGCTCCATCCGCTCAGGGTGATGCCAGTAGCGATAATGCCGCTCTCTTAGTTGTTCCGGCCGGAGCCGTTGGCGGAGGCATGACCGCCACCACCAAAGTAGAAAAAGAGAAGACCAAATGGTACAAAACATGGTGGTTTTGGACTATCACCGGCGCTGTTATCGTTGGCGCGGCTGTCGGTATCGGTGTGGGCGTGAGCCAGGCCCATAATACAGATTTGCCCCATTACGAAGGTACTTGGGTATTAGGTCAGGACGGCGGCTTCAGCTTTGGCAAGTAAACTCCGACGTGCTCAGAATTTTCATCCCATTATTTTAAATTTTATCAAATAAATAAGTCACTTATACTAATAATCGGCGTTAGCGTTAAATCAATTGTCTCCGCAGCTTGCGGCAAAAACTTTAAAGTCGCTTCATAAGCGTGAGCCACCACCACCACCGGCCGTTCTTCGCGCAAAGCCATTTTATGAGCATAATTAAGCTGGGCTTTTAATGAGGCTTCATCACCCCTGGTGCCATCGCCATCCAGATATATGTCACGGCGGGCCACCGGCACCCCGGCCGCGAGCCCTTTTTTGTACAAATAGCTGCTGCCGCTGTTTTTATTGTCTAAAATAAAGAGCTGCTTTTCAGCACATATTTCGCTAAAAGCTTCCATTATTTTGGGCCGGGCCGTAAGTTTAGCGCCTTGATGATTACTCACGCCGTAAACTTCCGGCAGAGAGTTTAGCATTTTATTAAGCTCTGTCCTTAATTCATCGCGTTTCATATCGCTAATGAGACAGGCCTGATGATCAATCTCATTGCTATCCAGCGGTTCCATGGGAATATGGGCCATAGTCACCCAGCCGCGTTTTTTGGCCATAGCCGCCAGGCCGGCACTCCCGGAGCGCATGGGCACAAGACTTAAAGCCAGCGGATAATCCACTTTTTTTAGCCAATCGGCCTCATTCTTGTTGTTTCCCAGGCCAACCACTACCATAACCAGAGCCGCTCCTGGTTTTTCCAGTTTTTGCTCATCGACAGGAGTCAAGGGAGCATCAGGTTGTTTAGGTGCTTCATTAGGCTCGCTTGCTGTATCCTGGGCTGCTATAACCTGTTCGGCGTTTTTTCCGGCTTCAGCATCCGGGCTGCGCGCCGCCGGCCATAAAAAGAGGCCAAGAATTATTAGCAACACCAAAAGTCCATTAGCAGCCCAAATAAGTTTTACCAGCCTCTGGCCCCGTTTTTGGGAGTCCGGTTCGTTCATTGCCTTTTACCTTTTCTTACATGCTTTCCTTGTTAATGATAATATTTAAACTACTGCAGTTGGAGACCAAGCCGGCCTCGTCTATCAGTGCTAATCCCACCCGCATCAGCGCCCCATCAACAATTTCCCCGCTGGGCACAATGCGTAAAAGAATAGGCACCTCGCCGGAAGTAGCCCCGGCATCAAGAGCGCGCTCTTTAAAAAGCTCATTCATATTAAGGCGGTTAACTTCTTTCTTTTCTAAAAAAATAGCCAGCTTACCATTGGCAAGGTCACCGTTACTATCGGAAAAGGCCAAATTCATGATAACCAGCCAGGGGTCATCACCGCTGGAACTTAAGCCCTCAAACTCGGCTTTTTGCTCACCTGCAAGCTGATTGACACTCTCGATATGAGGAGCAAGCGGGCTGCTGTCGGCAGGTATTACACAATAATCAGGCTCGGCACAACTGCCTATTATAGCACACAAAAAGAGAGAAAAAAGCGTTTTAACCAATATATCTTTCATCATAATTGAACCTGCCTATTGACGTCAGCGTCATTAGTCGCTAGAAATTCATAGCACCTGCGCTATACCGGAGGGAAGACATGGATCTAACAAAAATGCAATATGAAAACATCACCCTGGCAGAAATAACCCCTGATGATGAAGATGAACTTCTAAGCATTGCCAAACTGGCCGATGATGAAGGCATCCAGCACGGTGACTGGGTAGCTCGCAGTTTCACCAGTAATGATGAGCAGTTAGCCATGCTTCAGAATGGTGTTAACCCGGAAAACGGTGAGCCCTACAGCGACGAAGAACGGCTGGAAGACATTTTGAGTATCATTACCAATCTGCTGGAATCGCACTACCGCAAAAACCAGGTAAAAATATGGAAAATTTTTAACGAAGAAGAGGAAGAAGTCGGCTATATGCTCTACATGGGCTGCTACGGTTCACCTTATTTGCATTTTTTAATGCTGCCCGATTACAACGATATTGAAACAAAAGCCGAAATTATGGGTAATTCCATTATAGCCGCCGCTCCGTTTCTTGATTTTTACTTCAGCAAACTGGAGCCAAAAGAGACCGAAATTCGCCTTTATCCCTTCCATGAAGATGTGGAAGATTTGGAATTTAGTCTGGGGCAGCTCGGTTTCCAACAACATGAAGATCTCGATTACTACGATTACAAACGGCTGGCCCGCTTTGGCCTAAACCGCGCCGCTTTTGAAGCCCTGAAAAATAGTCTCGAATACTAGGAGTTATTATGGCTGATTATATTCTGGCCATCGACCAGGGTACCACCACCACTACCGTTATTCTGGTTAATGCGGCTATGGAACTATGCGGCAAAGTGAGCATTGAGTTTCCGCAGTATTATCCCAAACCGGGCTGGGTGGAACACAATTTGGAAGAAATCTGGCAAGCTACCTGCGCAGCCATGGAAAAAGTTTTGCAAAAAACCGGCATTTCCGGCGAACAAATAGCGGCTATCGGCATCACCAATCAGAGAGAAACCACCGGTCTCTGGCACCGCGACAGCGGCAAACCGCTCTATAACGCCATTGTCTGGCAATGTCGGCGCACGGCCTCTATATGCCGCGATCTTATGGCCAGAGGCTGCGAAAATCTCTTCAGCACGAGAACAGGCCTGGTTTTGGACCCTTATTTCAGCGGCACCAAACTGGGCTGGCTTTTGGATAATATTCCCGGAGCCCGCGACCTGGCCCGCCGCGGCAAACTCTGCTTTGGCACCATAGATACCTTCCTGCTCTACCGCTTAAGCGGCGGCGCGGTGCATATAACCGATGTCACCAACGCCTCGCGCACCCTGATGTTTGATATAAACAAATTATCTTGGGATCCGGAGCTGGTGGATCTGGTGGGCGCCGAAAGCGAAACCCTGCCGGAAGTTAAAAGCTCCAGCGAGATCTATGGCTACACCAAAGGGCTCTCCTGTCTCCCGGACGGTATTCCCATCTCCGGCATTGCCGGCGATCAGCAGGCAGCCTTATTCGGCCAAGCCTGTTTTAAAGCCGGCATGGTAAAAGCCACTTACGGCACCGGAAGTTTTATTCTGATGAACACCGGCAAAAAAGCTGTGGCCTCAAGTCATGGCCTGCTCACTACTATCGGCTGGAAAATCGGTGATGATGTCACTTACGCCCTGGAGGGCAGCGCTTTTATCGCCGGCGCCATGGTACAATGGCTGCGCGATGGACTAAAAGTAATAAACAGCGCTCCGGAAATAGAAGCTCTGGCCGCCTCGGTTGCAGATTCCGAAGGCGTGGTGGTAGTGCCTTCGCTCTCCGGCCTGGGCGCGCCGTATTGGCGCCCGGAAGCGCGCGGTATTATTACCGGCATCACCAGAGGCACCACCGCGGCCCACATAGCGCGGGCCGCTCTCGAAGGGCTCGCTTTGCAAAATCACGACTTAATCAGCGCCATGGCTATGGATGCTTCCGAAGCACTGAATATTATCCGCGTTGACGGCGGCGCTTCGGCCAACAATCTCTTGATGCAACTGCAAGCCGATATTTTGCAAGTGCCGGTATCACGCCCGCAAATTATTGAAACCACTGCTCTGGGGGCCGCCGTTTTGGCCGGCCTGGCCGTGGGCTTTTATGATTCTCTGGAACAAGTGGCCAATACCTGGCACGAAGAACGGCGCTTTGAGCCGCAAGCGACAAGGCAGTGGGTGAGCGATAAATTACGCTCCTGGCAAAAAGCTGTCACCTGCGCCTGAGGAAAAGTTAAAGACTGAGCTTTTTTCAATTGTCCTTTCAGGATAATTAGTATATTGGTTAATTATTGTGGCTCGTCTCGAGAGGAGATTAGACATGAAATTTAGATTTACCAGGAAGATTGTGGCGTTTACTTTGGCCGCTGCTATATTAGCCTTACCGCTTTCAACAGCTTCGGCTCAACAATATGCCAAAAAAACCGTCATAAACTTTGATGATGACACCATTGAGGGCGATTTAAACCGCCCCGACGGCGATTACCTCGATGCTATGAAAAGCCGGAAATACCAAAGCCTCATCAAAATTCGCACTAATTTCAAAACCGAGATTCTGCAATCGGTGAGGAAGCTATAATTCTTTATTATTATTGTTTTTTAAAATTTTATCTGGAAAGGTAAGTTAGAAATGGCCATCCAAATTTATTTGGAAGTGTATAGCGGAGAGACGGTTAAAGAGGTCAAAGAGTTTGACCGCGAAACCATCAAAATCGGCCGTCTCTCTTCTGCACATTTGCGCCTTGAGGATCCCAAGGTTGCCCGTATCCATACCATTATTGAGGCCGGCGCCACAGCCGACAGCGTTTCCATTCAGGATTTGGGTAGCAGCATCGGCACTCTTGTAAACGGCAACAAAGTGAATAAAGCCAAGCTGAACAGCGGTGATACCATCGTCTTGGGTGATACCAAGATGGTAATATACATCGGTTCGCGCCCCAGTGCTGTAGCCGGAAATCAGCCCCAGGCCATGCCCGGCCAGATGGCGGCTCCAATGCCGGGAATGCCGGGCAAAATAGCAGCAGGGCCGCAAATGGCCGCAGTTGCCACGCCCTTTGTTCAGCAGCCGCAGCAACCGGTAGCCATGCAAATGCCCAAACCGGTGCCTGCTCCGGAAATCTCTTCATCTGCCGAAGTATTGCGTTTTGATAGCGGCGAAGAGCAAAATGATGACAATAATCTAACCCAGCAGCGCATTTCCACTTCCAAACTGGGCAAAGCGGCTATCGAGCAAAAGGCCCACCCGGCCCTGCCGCCGGAAGACCGCATGACTCCTGATAACATGAATCTGGAAATGCGCGTCTATTGGGGACAAATTCTCCTGGATATCCGCCACTATAACAAAGTGCCAAAAATTTCCATCGGCGAAGCCAAAGGCCATGTCGATATTTTCGTCACCGCCGAACAATTGCCCAATAAAGCCAACTTCCCTATCATCCGTTACATGGATGAGCAATATATTCTCACCTTCCATAACTCTATGGAGGGTGAATTTGATTACGGTGACGGCGTCTCTCGCAAATTGGAAGACCTCAAAAAGAGCACCAAAGTCAGAAAAGATGATGACCTTGACGATTCTTATCAATTGCCGCTAACTCCGGAGACCAAAGGTATCATCCACTATGCCGGCATGACCTTTGCTTTCCGCTTTGTTTCGCCGCCTAAAGCGCTTAAGAGCTCGCCTTTTTCCGGCCTCGATGTCAACTTTATCAACTTGGTCTCCATGAGTTTCTGCCTGCATTTGGCTTTTATTATCATGGCCTATGTTTATCCCTTCGACGTTCAGGATTTAAAAGAAAACCTCTTTACCGAGCCTGACCGTTTCGCCGCCCTCATCGTTGCCCCGCCGCAAGAGAACAAGAGCGCCGAAGATCTTTTGAAGAAGATGCAAGAAAAGGCCAAAAAAGAGCAGGAAGAACTACAGAAGAAGAAAGAAGAAAAGAAAGAGCAGCCCAAAGAAAAGGTTGTTACCAAAACTGTCACCAAGCAGGAAAAGCAGCAAAAGAACCAAGCTAATGTTAAAAAAGCGCTCGATCAGCTCTTCTCCTCCGATGATGACGGCGGTAGCCTTTTGGGCGGTGGTGGCGGTGGTAGCCTCTCCGGTACCCTCTCCAACGTAATCGGTACTATGGGTTCCGGCTCAGCTTCGGCTGGTCTTGCCGGTCTCGGTATCCGCGGCTCCGGCCCCATGACCGGCGGCGGTGTCGGTACCTCGCGCGGCATTGGCGGCATCGGTCTCTTGGGCGGTGGCGGCAAAGGCGCTAATTACAATGTCGGCCAAAAGAAAAAGGTCGAAGTTAAAGTTGAATTCAACACAGAGCCTTCCATTACCGGCGGTCTCACCAAAGCCGATATTAAGAAGGTCATTCATAAAAACCGCAACCAGATTCGTTTCTGCTACGAGCAAGGGCTCGCAACCAACAAAAACCTGGAAGGCCGTGTGGCTATTCAGTGGGTTATCAACGGCCAGGGCAATGTGGTCATGGCCACTGTTTCGCAAAGCGATATGGCTGTAAAATCGGTTGAACAGTGCATGGTAGCCAAAATCAAGACTTGGAAGTTCCCGGAGCCCAAAGGCGGTGGTATCGTCGAAGTCAATTATCCGTTTATCTTTAAAACATCGTGATTTTAGGTTTTTTATAATTGCTTTATTAACTATTTTCAGCATTGTACGGCTACCGTTAAGGGCGCTACAGTGGAGTCAAAAGGTATGAACGAAGTGAGTTCCAACCAGAAAAAAATTTCAACTACTGTCTATATAACTAAAGAGCAAAGTGAACTTTTAAAAACTTTGCACCAACGCACCAAAGTGCCTGTGGCCGAATATATCCGCCAGGGTATTGATATGGTCTTGGAAAAAAATCGCCAATCACTGCCGGGACAGCTCACAATAGATGACGCTGACCGCTAATCCCCCTGCTTTGCGGGGATCTTGGACAGCCAGCCTATGACCGCTTCTTTTAAAGTCCGCTGGGCGATACTGGCCTCATCGGTTATCATTGGAGTTGGCCTTCTTTTCTTTCTCGATGATACCGGCCGGTTTTATTGCGCTCTTTCGATTATCAGCGGTATTATTTGTTACTATCTCAGCGAAGGCTTTATCGACCGCCTCATTTATGGCGAAAAGTTAGCCCTAGCCATGAAAGATGGTGCCGCCGCTCTCAAAGAGAGCAAAAAGCTCTTTGCCAAGGCCGAAAAGTCGCTCTCCAAAGAAACAAAAGCCAGTATAAATCAAAAGCAAGAAGAGTTACAAGCGGCACTAAAAGCTCATGAACTTAACCGTATTCGCGTGGCCGGCGAAGAGCTCACCAAACTAAGTGATAAACACCTTTCGGCGCAAAAGAAAGCCGCTTGGCGCGATATTTTCGATCCCATTGCCATAGCCGTACTCCTGGCCCTCCTTTTGCGCGGTTTTATATTAGAAGCTTTTGAGATTCCCTCCGGCTCGATGATTCCCACTCTCTATGTTGGCGATAAAATATTTGTAAATAAGCTGGTTTACAATGTGCGCATTCCATTTTTCAACCATAGTCTTTTTAAAATCGGCGAGCCTAAACGCGGCGATGTAGCCGTTTTTGTTTACCCGCATAATCCGAGTGACAATTTTGTAAAGCGGGTAATAGCACTTCCCGGCGACACCGTTGAAGTAAAGAATGATTTTGTTTACGTCAACGGCAAAGCACTCCCAAGACGCAATATAGGTAGCGCTAAATATTGGGATCTTTTGGGCGAAAAATGGTACGAAAACCAATATAGCTCTTTTGAAGAACGCAATGACGAGGCCGTTTATACCGTTATTCAAGATCCGCTGCGTATGCGCAGTGATTATGCAAAACACACTATTCCTGATGGGCATATCTTTGTGATGGGCGACAATCGCGATAACTCTTCCGACAGTCGCGAATGGGGTCTTGTACCCATGGAAAACCTGGTGGGCAAATCCATGTTCATCTGGTGGTCAAAAGGGCCCGGATTACACAAAGAACGCTTTTTTACTTGGGTGGACTAACTCATGATTAATAATAGTAAAATATATTTAATTGCTTTATTTCTTGTATATGGCCTCTTTTCTCCACCGGCGCTTTTGGCTGACGAAAATACCGATGCCTTGCAAGCAGCGCAAAATGCCTACTTAAACGCCGATTATGAACAGGCCATGAGTATTTTAGACAGCGTGAATATTGATACTCTTACAGCCGATAAACAAATTAATGCCTACTATTTAAAGGGCACTATTTTCACCGCTCTCGGCGATACACCGCAAGCCGAGCGCAATTTTCAGCAAATTCTGGCTATTAACCCCGGCTGGCAACCGCCGAACAATGTTTCGCCCAAAATAAGGCGCTTTTTTGCCACCGAGAAGGAGCGGGCAGGAAAAATCCTGGCTTTTACTCTGCGCGACCGCGTAGTGGTATTGAATGACGCCGACACTTTTTTTGAGCTCACAACCAATATTACCAACTTAAAAGTAGAGCTCCATATCTTGGTGGATGGCGAACATGGCATTCCCCAAGAACATACTTTTCCCATGAATCAAAATTCCAACGGCTATATCTGCGCCGTGCCGGCCAGCTATAGTTCTGTTTTGGCTAAGGAGAATACTCTCTCATATTATCTCACTGTGGTTACCAAAAGCGGTGCTCTTTTTAAAATCGGCTCGCAACTGGCGCCCAAAAGTATTACCATCATCACTCCGGCGGCTATTCCTCAAATAAATAACGATCAAGCCTTTAACCCGCTGGTGGCAGCTCCCTCACCGGAAGACGAAAAAGAAAAGGCCCGCAAGAAAAAGCTGGCTATCGGCCTGGGAGTGGGTCTCGGCGGCGGATTGCTGGTGGGTGCCATCGTTACCACCGCTGTTATTCTAGCAACCAGGTCAAATGATAATAATACTGAAAATTTAGGCTCATTATCACTTACTATAAGAACAAAAGAATGAGGTTAATTATGCGCAAATACCTCTTTTTAGTTTTAGGCTCTCTTTTAGCCTCCTGCGGCCAGGGGGAGGAAGTAACTCTTTTAGCTCCGGAAATTATTCTAAGCCCTTCTTTGGCCGAATCTATCGATCAGGTGGATTTTTGGATTTACAACATCATGGACAAAGAAAACAAGCCACTGACTTGCGAACGCCTCATGCTCACCGATGCCGAAGCTGTTGATCCCAATGACAAGCTTTTTAAAGTCGCTTACTATAACACCATGGTCTTTTATCAGGACCGAGAATCAAAAAAAGAATATAAAAACATTCCGGCAGCCAGTAATTACATTATTTACGCCAGAGGGTATGAAGTTTCCGATTCGGATAAACAAAAATTTTTACGCGCCCACGGCTGCCTGCCCAATATAGCTATTAACCGCGATGAAGTCACCTCTGTAACTATAGATTTAACTGCCGCTTCAGCCAAATAGGGAGGCGCAAATGGCCCAACCAAAAGCCAATGATTTGCCGATTATTTCCATTCCCGAAGCCGACCGCGTGGTAAATGGCGGTATTTACGACAAACTCTTTAGCGCCGGCGCGGTAATTGCCTCTTTTCAAGACCGCATTTATCATCGCCAGGTTTACGGTCACCCTACTTTTCCGCCGCCCTTTAATAAAATCGGCTTTGATGCGGTTTTTGATTTGGCTTCGCTCACTAAACCGCTGGCCACGGGCTTGGCTGCTATGTATCTCTGCTCGCAAAACAGGCTGGATATTGCCTCGCCGGTGGGCAGCATTTTAAAGGATTTTAAAGCACCGCAGTGGAGAAATATCAAAGTCGAGCATCTCCTCGACCACACCAGTGGCCTCACCGCCTGGAAGCCCTTTTATGAAGAGGTGGTCAAAATGGAAGCCGGCACCCCCAGCAAGCCGGGGCGCCCCGGTTTAAAGCCGCAAAAACTGGCCGGCACTTTAAAGGGCAAAGAGATTATTCGCGGCCTCCTGGCAACGGAGACGCCGGAAAAGCCCACCGGCACCGTAGCTATTTACAGCGATCTCAACTTCATGATTTTGGGCTTTATTGTGGAAGAAATCAGCGGCATGCCGCTAAATGTTTTTTGCGAGCGCGAGATGTATCAAAAGCTGGGCATCGAGGATCTCTTTTTTGTCGATCTCACGGCCCCGAAAGACAAAATGGCCAAAGTGCGCCGCTTTGTGGCCACCGAAAATTGTGCCTGGCGCGGTAAGCTCCTCCAGGGCGAAGTACACGACCAAAACGCTTGGGCAATGGGCGGCGTGGCCGGTCATGCCGGCCTCTTTGGCACAGTGGATGCCGTTTATCAGCTGGCCAGTATTCTTTTGCAATGTTATAACAGCAAGCACCCCTTTATGCACTCCGGCACTTTAAGGCGCTTTTGGACCAAAAGCCAAAGAGTGCGCGATACCACTTATGCTCTTAGCTGGGACACCCCCTCGCCCATGAATTCCCAGGCCGGCAAGTGCATTTCTTTGCAAAGCGTGGGGCACCTAGCTTTTACCGGCTGCTCGCTTTGGATAGATTATACCAAGAATATTATTAATGTTTTTCTCTGCAATGTGCCCCACCCCACACCGGAGGGCAAAAAAGAGAAGCATCACAAATTGCGCCCGCGCCTACACGAAGTGCTCTTTAAGAGCGCCGAGGAATTGGTACATTCCAGTAATGACAACGCCGTACGCGGGGCCGCTGCCTTTGGCGGGGCTGTCCAGAGCGGCTCTTCGGCCTTTAATAATAGTCGCGGCGGCGCGGCCGCCTTTGGGCGGGGCAGCGGCGCCGGGCCTACCGGCACAGCCGCTTTTGGTGGCAGCCACACGGGAAGCAGCGCTTTTGGTGGCTCCAGAACCGGCTCATCGGCTTTTGGCGGATCGGGCACCGGATCTTCCGCTTTTGGCGGCAGCAATACCGGCAGCCGCTCTTTTGGTAAATAAAATTAGAGGACAAAATGAAAGAACAAAAATGCGCTCATTTATTGGGTATTGCCGGCATGGGCATGGGTTCACTCGCCGGGATGCTGAAAAAAGCCGGCTATAAAGTCACCGGCAGCGATGAAAATATTTATCCGCCGATGAGCGACCAATTGGCCGCCTGGGACATCCCCGTTTTTCAGGGCTACAGCCCGGAGCACCTCGCCCATAAGCCCGATGTAGTGGTGATAGGCAATGTCATCCGCCGCACCAACCCGGAAGCCATAGCGGCTATAGAGGGCGGCTTTACTTACTATTCCATGCCCATGATGCTGCGTGAGACCTTTATTCGCGGCAAAAATTCCATAGTGATTACCGGCACGCACGGTAAATCCACCACCACGGCCTTAACCGCCCAGACCATAGCAAATGCCGGGCGCGATCCGTCATATCTGGTGGGCGCGGCCATGGTGGGCCACAGCGAAAATTTCGCTGTGGGCGGCGGCGAGCACTTTATAATAGAGGGCGATGAATACGACACGGCCTTCTTTGATAAGGTGCCTAAATTTAAATATTATTTGCCCAATATAGCCGTTATTACCTCTTTGGAATTTGACCATGCCGATATTTATAAAGATATAACGGCGGTGGAAAACGCTTTTAATATTCTAATAAGCGAGATGCCGGCAAATGGCCATCTCCTTATTTGGGAAGGCGCCACCCGTGCTCGCCGCCTGGCCCAAAATGCGCCATGCAAAGTGCTGATTTACGGCGAGAGCCAAGAGGCCGATTACCGCATTTTGGAGCCAAAAGTCACTGAAAAGGGCTTAACTCTCTCCATTTTGGGCCCCACCATGGCCGCGCCGCAAAGCGTTACCGTGCCACTCTGGGGTGACTACAATGCCACCAATATCTGCGCTTCTTTTGCCGCTTGCCACTTAGGCGGCCTCGCTCCGAAAGAAATTGCCGCCGCTATGGCCAAATATAGCGGCGTAGTGCGCCGCCAGGAGCTCATTGGCGAGGCCGCCGGCGTTACTGTGGTTGATGATTTTGCCCATCACCCTACAGCCATTAGCGTAACTATGGCCGGTATTCGCCAGCGCTTTCCGGGGCGGCGGCTCGTCATTGCTTATGAGCCGCGTTCAGCCACCAGCTGCCGCAAAGTGATGCAAAATGAGCTAAGAGATGCTCTAGCCGGGGCTGATGAAATCTTTCTCTGTGCCCCCTTCCGCTCCACTATTCCCGCTGAAGAGCGCCTTGATAGCGCGCAAATAGTTAAAGAGCTCACTGCTAGGGGCAAAAAAGCCCATCTTGTCACCAAAGATGTGGAGGCAGCCCCCATGGCCGCCGCCGCTCTAAAAGAGGGCGATGTCTTTCTCTCTATGTCCAACGGCCACTTTGCCGATACTCCCAGGCGGGTCTTAGCCGCCATGAAAGAGCGCATAAAGTGAATATTATCTATATTGGCGATGTTGTAGGCAAGCCGGGCCGCGAGTGCATCCGCACCTTGGTCCCCGCTTTAAAAGATGAATTAAAAGCCGATTTTGTCATCATAAATGGCGAAAACGCGGCCGGGGGCTTTGGCATAACTCCTGATATTACCAAGGAATTATTGCAATATGGCGATCTTATCACCACCGGCAACCATGTGTGGCAAAAAAAGGAGATAATGCCCTTTTTAGACACTAATGAGCCCATCATTCGCCCGGCCAATTATCCCGGCCATGCCCCCGGCCGCGGGCGCTACAGTTTACGCGGCCCGGCGGGCAGCCTGGGGGTGATTTTGGTTGAAGGGCGCATTTTTATGAAAAATCTGGATTGCCCTTTTAGGGCCATTGAGCGCGAACTGGAAGCGCTTGGCCCACATGATGCCATAATCATTGAAGTGCACGCCGAAGCTACGAGCGAAAAAGTGGCTATCGGCTGGTATTTTGACGGGAAGGTTTCGGCTGTCGTTGGCAGCCACACTCATGTACAAACCGCCGATGCGCGGATTTTGCCCCAAGGCACTGCCTATCTTAGCGATCTGGGCATGACCGGGCCCATGGATTCGGTCATCGGCATGAAGGTGGAAACTTCCATCAAAAGAATGCTCACCCAAATGCCCACGCCCCATGATGTGGCCACCGATAACAGCTGGCTAAACGGCGCTTTTATTCAGGTAGAAAACGGCCGGGCGGTGGCTATAAAGAATATCCAGCGTTCTCTCGGCAAATAAGCCCTAACCCACTGCCACTTTGCAGCGCTCTTTTTTCTCACCGCCAGCTTAAGTAATCCAAATTGCCACCATTTATTGCATTTTCCCCTTGCACCGCTAGGGGCGCTATGCTAGCTTGGCTTCATTCGCGTTTTGGCGGAGGGACTCTTGATGGCAATACTTGGCGCAAGCAAGCAAGCAAGCAAGCAAGCAAGCAAGCAAGCAAGCAAGCAAGAGTGATCGATCTGTAATCGGTTGTCAAGAGTTTTTTGGGGCTTTTCTCAAGAAAATCGCGCAGTTTTTTCATTTTTTCAGCCCGCGCCGGGTGGATTTTTACATTAGAAGCAGAATTTTTTTCACTCTGACAGCAGGTGGCGGAGTGGGCGATTAGAGTAGTAGGCGGAACTGTTTTGTTATAGTGACAAACGTTAACCATAAGGAGAAATAGCATGTACGAAGACGTATTTGAACGCATCAACAAGTTTGCCTTTAAAGATGAGCTTAAAGGAAAAATAACTGCGGAAAACTTTATTGATGCCGCAGAAAAAATGGCCGATAAAATTGACAATATTATTCCACAAAACAGCCTGAATATCATGGTGGCCGGGAAAACCGGAGTGGGAAAGAGCACCTTACTTAATGCTATTTTAGGCGATGCGATGGCCACCACAGGCACCGGAAAGCCGATTACCCAGGAGATTAATTGCTATAATATCCCCGGCAATCCCATTAAAATCTGGGATACTAAGGGGCTGGAATTAAACGATGATTCGCAAAAAGAAGTTATTATGAGTATTCATGATACCATTTTGGAAAACAGAGCCAAACTGGAACAGGAGCCAGAGAATTTAAAGCTTAAAGAAGACTTAATTCACATATTGTGGTATTGCATCAATTCGCGCAGTAATCGCATTGAAGAAACCGAAATAAATTTATTAAAATCGCTTTCCGATGCGGCCAACAGCGTCAAATTGCCCATTATCCTTATTTTAACGCAATGGGATGAAACCGACCAAAACGAAGAATTCTATCAGCAAATTGAAAAAGAGCTGGATGATGCCGGTTGCGAAATCAATTTAATTCTGCCGGTGCGGGCAGAAGAAGAGGTCAATAAACGCGGCAAAGTAATAGCCGAAAGAATGGGCCTTGAGGAACTAGTGCAGCACTCTTATAAATTGCTGCCGGAAGCGGTTAAAGATATCTTTGCGGCCAAGCAGGTTATCAATGAGGCTATGCGCCTTGAAGCCTTTGAAAAAGCGCATGAAAGTGCCAATAAAATCATCTTGGCCGCCAGCGCCGCCGCAGCAGCCGTCGGTGCTACGCCTATTCCCTTTTCCGATGCTTTCATCCTGGCCCCGACCGAAATCGCCATGATTACCGCCATCACCAATGCTTACGGTTTTTCAATAAAGAAAGGCGTTATTGTCGGTATCGTTGAGGCACTACTCGCTACTGCCATCGGAGCCGGCGTCGTAGGCGGTTTACTCAAACTAATACCTGGTGTCGGCATTTTAGTCGGTGGGCTTATCAGTGGGGCTTTTGCCAGCTCTCTGACTCTTTCGATGGGCAAAGCTTATCAAATAGTTTTAGAGAAGATTTACAACCATGAGCTTTCGCCGGAAATTCTGGAAGAAGCCAATAAGATCCTACCATACTTAAAAGAAATTCTAAAAACCAAATTAAATAAATAAGCATTTTATTTCCCGGAGTTATATCATGAGCGACACCAACCTTAATTTAATGATCGTCGGTATAACGGGCGTTGGCAAAAGTACACTTTTAAATGCCATGTTTGGAGCTTCTTTGGCCAAAACCGGCTCCGGTGGCGCCGTAACCCGTGGCATAACGAGATACCGCGCCAAAGACCGGCCGTTTTCCATTTATGACACCGAAGGCCTGGAATTAGGCGCCTCCAAGGAACAAATAAACGATATCCTCAACTATATAAGGCAAAATCGCATTAATGCCTTAAATACCGGCAGTTTCCAGGGGGCTATAAATCTTATATGGTACTGCATCAATAGCGGCGGCAAACGTTTTCAACCGGAAGAAGAAGATTTTATCAAAGAATTAACCAACGCGGCGGCCTCCACACAAATTCCCGTTATAGTGGTAATGACCCAATGCAACGAAACCAATGAGGAAGATACGCTCAAAGAATGTATATGGGAAATTAACAGAACATCTGGAATGGCTATAAAAGATATAATTCCGGTGAGAGCGGCACCCATAAAAAATGTCGAGACTTTCGGCTTAGATGTTTTACTGGCTAAGTCACTGAAATTATTACCGGAAAGTTATGAAATAATATTTAATGGCTGCCAGATAATCAATAAAGAATTAAAAGAAAAAGCCTGGAAAGAATTTGAAGATGATTTGGAGGCCAAACGCAGTAAAGCCCGCACGCTGGTGCACAGTATATCGGCCGGCGCGGGAGCTATCGGGGCCATTCCTCTGCCTTTTTCCGATGCGGCGGCCCTTATTCCCACTCAGGTGGGCATGATCGTAGGAATTACCGCCATTTTTGGGATGACGGTCAGTAAATCAATTATTTCTGCCCTGGTAGCCGCCACTATCGGGCCGGCTCTGGCCACTTTTGCCGGAAAGACTATTGTCAGTAGCCTTTTAAAATTTATTCCCGGTGTCGGCAGTGTGGCCGGCGGCGCCATTGCCGCTACTACTTCGGTGGCTTTAACCGAATTGATGGGTCATGCTTTTATCGCTGTCATCACCCAGGTGGCCAAGGGCAACCTCTCTATTGAGGATTTAGGCAACGATACCGGCATTCAAAAGATGAAAGAAGCCATCGAGCGGGAAAAAAGCGCCCCAAAAGAAGGCTAAAAGCTTTTATCCATTAGCGCCGGGCCATAATTTCCCTATTCCGCAAAATGCGGGCCGCCGGCAGACGCCAATCATGGGCACTATCATGACCCACATCACCCTTTAGCCACAATATCCCTTGTAAAAAAGCCGTCTAACGGATAAATTCGCGCCGTTTTGGCGGAGCGTCGCCGCCCCAAGAAAGGATCAACAATGCCTAAAAACCTGCTAATTGCTCTTACCTGCTCTCTCATGCTGTTAAGCGCCTGCAAAAGCCATGAGGAGCCAAAGGAAACCTGTGAATATTATTGTCAATCAGACTGCACTCAGACTTTTGGTGAAGTGCGCGACCAGGACGGTAATATATATAAAACCATTGTCATCGGCGAAGAAACATGGATGGCCGAAAGTTATCGCCGTAAGAGTGGCACCTATTACCATGCCAATAATGACGCCCAAAACGATGCCGCTTACGGCCTGCTTTACGACTTTGAAACAGCTGTCTCCCAGGATTTCTGCCCGCCCGGCTGGCACCTGCCGACGCAAAAAGATTTTGCCGCTTTGCTGGACACTTTGGATAAACAGCATTGTTCCGACATGCTGGGCGGTCTGGCGGTACCTGCCGCCTGGTCTTCCGACTTTTTGCACGATTTTGGCTTTGGCGCTTACCCCGCCGGCGAATACCTGGCTACCAACGCAACTTATAGCCATTTCGGGTCGGCCGTTTTCTTCTGGTCGGCCACGCGAGCGGAAGCCAATACCGCCTATGGCCTGTTGCTAACCAAAGGGGAAGGCACCATGGATATTAAAGTGGATTTTGACTATACCGGCAAAGCTCATCCCGTGCGCTGCATTGCCGGCCCCGCCCCGCTGGACAGCCAGAGCGACGCCGAAACCGAAGGGCAAATTCCGCATGAAGAATATGTGGCTCCCATCATCGGCTCTTTTATTGATGAACGCGACGGCACTTCATATAAAATGACGACAATAGGCGAAGATACCTGGATGGCCGAGAATCTGGCTTATGCCGAAGATAAACATTATTCGGCCAACGGCTCACCGGATAACGATAAAGAATACGGCTATCTTTACCATTGCGAAAAAGTTACCTGCCCCGCCGGCTGGCGCCTGCCCAGCCTGGAAGATTTTGAAAAACTGCTCTATTATGTCGAATCTCACCGCCTGAGCGATTCTCTCTTTTTCGCTCTCATCAAAAAGGAAGCCTGGCCGGAAGCCGCAGGCACCGGTCAAAACGGCAACGAATTTGCTTTTGCCGCCCTGCCCGCCGGCGCCAAACTTCCGCAAGCTAATTCATTTCTCTTATTTGGCCAGGTGGCCTACTTTTGCGGGCAAACTTCTACTACCGAGTTTAATAGCAGCAAAGGCCCGCTACTCAATATTTCTTTTAGCGGCAGCAATCCGGAAGTGAGTATACAGGAATATTATAGCGGAACCAATGATGCTCTTTCCCCCGCTTACTCGGTGCGCTGCATAAAAGAGCGATAGCGTCTTAATATTCCTGGAAGCGAATTGCAAAAGCTGTTGGAAGAGCGAAAAACCGCCTTTGCCTGCGGCGCCCACTCGGACCTCACCTCATAACTTATTGAATTTTTGTGAAAATTGCTGCCAGCTCGGACCTCTCCCCCGGCGCTAGCGCGCCACCCCCTCTCCCATGGAGCGAGGAGGTTATCTATCTGAATTTACATGCTTTTCATAAATAGCTACCGAGCCCTAGTGCCGGGGCGGCCAGCCCCGGCTAAGCGGACCTCTCCTCCTCAAGTAATGGAAATTGAACTGTACCCCATTTGGTAGACACATTCCCCTGAGGGGTAGCCGCCTTTCCCATGGTATCTAGTACGACATTTGAGAGACTCTGCTTCATATCCTCGTCCTATTTTTTATTCTTCCATAGAGTCATTGTCGCCTAAGTTCTCCTTATACCCTTTGGAGTATTTTCGCCTATTCTGTATTGGGTAAATCCCAGACAGTCGGTATTCATAATACTCTTTCGGGGATAGTTTTAGCAAATCCCATTGGTACCTTTCGTTGTTGTAGTATTCTATCCAGTCTTTTAATATTTTTTCTACCTCCTCATAAGTTTTACAACTCTTTATGATTGTTGCTATTTCGTCTTTCATGTGCCCGAAGAAACTTTCCTGCGGTGCGTTGTCCCAGCAGTTGCCTTTCCGCGACATCGACTGCACAAACTTCTC
>JAEEML010000022.1 GCA_016283195.1 Deltaproteobacteria bacterium
CTCTGGACCAGCTGGCCCCTGCTCGCCGGCACCGCCGCAGGCAGCTAGGGCTAGAGTTAACACTACTGAGACTAAGACTTTACACTTCTTCATACTGCGCTCCTTGTGCCAATGGGCACGGAAAAATGGTTTAGGTATTTTAATACCTAATATACAGGGTACCCTGTAAAATTTTGAAAAATTAGCGCGATCCCTCCGCCTGCGGCGGGCGCCTAAAACTACTGAACACTAGCCAGGTGCCGGTGCGGCCAGCCCTGGCTAAGCCGGAGGCGGCTACCCAGATCTGGTCTCAAGTGTGACCTCTTGTTTTTAAGACAAACAAGAAGATATATATTTCGTAAGATGTCATAAATAAAGCTATTTTTATTGAATAACCTTGGCCCAGAGGGGCCTGGTCGTGCAAAGGAGAAGGGTTCGTTTACAGCGAAGATAGTGGCGGTGGTTTTGGGGGAGGGGAGAGTTACTAAAAATCAGCGCTTATTTGCATAAGCCGGTGGCTTTGTTGCAGCCATTTTTACATTCAACGGAATCTTGTGAATCAAATCTAAGCCAGCTGGAGTTATTGGGAGCTACATAATGGCGCCCTTTATCGGTATTGGCACAGGCTTTAACCAGAGTTGATACCTCTTTGTTATTTTTGTTTTCGCATACCCAAATATCACCGCTGCACTCTTTTTCCTTAGAATCAATGCATGCAACACCTTTGCCGTCTCCAAAACGAGCTGTATTTAAGGCAAAAGCTACTTCCAAATTTTCCGGGCAAGTAAATTTCGCGACTTTACCAATATCTTCAACATCTTTATCATTTTCATCTTCAATATATTGGCAATAAAGAGCGCTTTTATTATTTTCAATGCGCCTGGGGACAAAATCAGCATGCACACAAATGTCGTTTTCTTGGGCTTTGGCACCGATATCGTCATCATATTGGGTGCATTCTAATGCTTTATTGTCACCTATATGGCAGTTAGCACAAATTCTGAGTGCACCAAGTGTTTCAATAGTGAATTTTTGGTTATCAAGAGCCACACAATCAGAAAATTCGCCTACAAGATAACCTTCATCAATCCAGGTAGTCATTATTTCATCAGGCAGATCTTCGACAAATTCGCTACCGGCGCCGCCGCACACCTCGGTAGCACTGTCAATGTTATAATCTTGCCAAGCTTCATCGCAGGAATCAAAAAACATATCTTCATGAACACATTGAGCAAATTTAAAGTTTTTATATGTTTCAGTATGGCAAGAAAAATCAGTACCGCACTCGGCTTTAACTAATATTCCGTCGCCGCAAAAAAGCAAATTCTTGCCTTGGTCATCACAAATATAGCCGAGTAAATTAGAACATTGGTCACCCTCTTTAGTGGGAGTAAAGGGCGGAGGCAGGCTATCTGCATCGCTTTTGGCGTCGGCATCGCTTTGGGCATCGTTATTGTTTTTTTGATTATTGCCGGGATCTTTTTGGGAATTTTGCTTATTCTCATCTGATGTTTTTTTGGGGTCCTCTTTGCAAGCTCCCAGCGAAAGTGCCAGGGCCAAGCTCAGAAAGAAAATTTTGCTGCTCAGTTTCTTCATTACATACTCCTTAAACAATTGCTTGAGCGGTCTTTATTGACCTTGACTCAAAATTTACTAAATTATTCTATTTTTTTGTCAAATTGTCTAATAACTTTATAAAATTAAAATAAAAATTAAAAAGTGCTCGGTTCTTAATCGGCACTATTTAGCGCATAGCGCCCAATAACCCGCTCCTCATTCCAGGGAAAAACGCGCTCGCATACTTTGTGGTAACCGGCTTTTTTAGCGCCGCTATCGTTTTTTTCCATAATATTTGGCACCGACCAGGTGATAACAGCACTGGGCCTGGGAGAAAAAGCGGCCAGCTTTTTCCAGAGCTCGTCCGGCGGAAAAACAGCCCGCTGAATAAGGGCATATTCACCTTTAGGCAAAGCGGCTGTCTCAAGGCGCTTTTGCTGAATTTCTATATTCTTAAGGGCTGTTTCGTTTTTTGCCTTTTCTAAAAACAGCACTCTGAGGCGCCGGGGCTCAATGAGGTAGAATTTTTTATCAGGGAGCGCTGCCGCCAGCGGAAAACCGGGAAAGCCGGCACCGCTGCCCACATCTACTACCGCCTTTTCTTCTACACACCCCAGTGCCGCCAGCGAATCGGCATAATGATTTTGCACAATTTCGCTAAAAGTGGCGTTTTTGCTTATAAGATTTGTTTCGTGTTTCCATTTTTCCAAAGTGGCAAAGTGGCTGTAAATGGCGCCTAACGCACTATTCGGCAGAGTCAGATTAAGTGCCGCCAGATATCCTGCCAGCTCATTAGTAAATTCTTTTATATTTTCCATAAGTTTTCTCGCTTAATTGTAGGTGTGATGTTGTAATGGTCTATGCACACCCAGGCGTGTGGTATAGCATATTTGGCCTTTCATTTATGACAATTTTGGCATCAGCTATTTACTATAAGCTAAGGTTAAATTCTTCTATCTGGCACTCGTGCGTCTTATTCTTTTCATCATAATTCACGCCGATAAAGAGGAGATTGCCACTATAGCCATTTAAAGAGGCAAAATATTTTTTCTCTCTTATCTGGCTGAGCGCCGACTCAGTGGAGCTATTTCTCTTGAGCTCAATTATCATGGCTGGCAAATTTTGCACAAAGGGGATAAAGACCACATCGGCAAAGCCTTTGCCGGTGGTCATCTCTTTGATAATTGTGTATTTATTTAGAGCATATATGTAAGAGAGGTAAATAGCGCTCTGGAGAGCATCTTCGTTATTGTAACTCCGGTTACTGGTTACATGAATATGGCTCTCATCGAGGGCGAGAGCCACCGCTTCGCTGTTTTTCCTTAAAGTCTCTTCCAAAAGTTCGCGTGATGATTCAATAATATGGTTAGTCACCGCGTAATCGTCATTGGCTTCGATAGCGTTAAACCACTCCTGGCGCACCTCTTTATTAGGTATGCGGCAGCTGCTATCTTCGCGGTTATAAGCCAAATAGCCCACATGGATGAGGTAAGTAAAAGCGTCGCCCCGGGTAGAAAAATCGGTCATAGTATTCATGTAGCGGGTGACATTTACCGGCACATTTTCCCCGGCCAGCATTTTTATGACATCATCTTTCATGCCGGCAAAATTGGCCTGAATACGGTCACTTATGACCGCATAAGTGGAAGTTTTACCCCAATAATTATCGAAAATGCCTTCTTCTAAGGAGCGCACTACCGACTCCGGGTTATATATTTCAAAACCGCGCTGCTTATAGCCGTCGTACCAGCGCTTGCACTCGGCAAAAGAGACACTATATTTGGCGCAAAGCTCCTTTACTTCACTCTCGGTAAAACCGATAAATTCCGCCAGCGACCCGCCGTCCAAAATGGTAAATTCCCTAAAATTATTGAGTTTTGACTGCACTCTGTCGCGCACTATGGGTAAAATACCGGTTAAATAAGCAAAGTGGATAGCCGGGCGCACCGTGTCGCTCTTAAAGAGGCCATTTAAAAAATTAAGATATTTGGTAAAAAGAGCAGGCGAAATTTCTTCACGGATTAAAACATCGTATTCATCCATGATTATAACAAATTTTTCACCTGTTTGCTTATAAATAGCCAGTATACCATCAGCCAGAGGCATATTCGCCTTAATGCCCGCCCCAGGAAATTCCGCCACCATTTCAGCTAAAATTTTATCTGTTATCTCGTTTATAAGCTCTTCCGGCTGGCGCGTATTGCGAAATTCGCTATTTATATCCAGCTTTATTACATTGAATTTATTTAGATTTTCCAAAAAGCCTTCCCAGCCGGATATTTTTAAGGGTTTAAAGAGCTCACGGGAATCACAACCTTTGGAGTAGTAAGCTGAGAGCATATTGCCGGCGATGGTTTTACCAAAGCGGCGCGGGCGCGAGACGCAGAGATAAGTGGTGTCCATAGAGGCGAGCCGCTCCACCTCGGCAATCATCATGGTTTTATCAACATAAATGGGAGCCCGCAGGGTGCGGCGGAAATTGTCGTTACTTGGATTCAGATAGATGCCCATAGCTACCTCCGGCGGCGCAGTATAGCAAATTAGCTAAAGGCTTGGAAGAGGCCGGCAAGTAAGGCTCCTAAAAATCCCGTTCTCCCCAAAAAATCGCAAAAAAGTGAAAAAAGTTTTTTGCACTATCGTAATCTGATAGTCTTATCCTCACCGTATCCAGAACGACACGCCGCTGATGACAAAATCGAGCACTAAAATGAGCAAAATCGCATAAATTACCGCTTTGGTGGTGGCTCTGCCTACGCCGATGGATCCGCCGTGGGCCTTTAGGCCAAAGTAGCAGGCAATGGCTGTCATGGTGACGCCGTGCACATGAGCTTTATAAAGGCCGCTTATCACACTGTGCCCTTTAACGAAGCGCAAAGAAAAATAGCTCTCATAGCCAATGCCAAAATTGGCGTGAGCCACCATGCCGCCCACAAAAAAGGAAAGAGCTACGCCGTAAATGGCAAGGAGCGGCGAGATAACAGCTCCGGCCAAAACGCGCGGGGCCACTAAATAAGAGAGTGGATCGCCGCCGCAGAGGCGCAGAGCATCGGTCTGCTCGGTCACCTTCATGGTGGCCAGTTCGGCGGCAATACCGGTGCTCACTCTGGTGGCAATGATGACACTGCCGCAAGTAGGTGCAAAAATATTTATTAGTGTTTCAAGGTAGATAGGCCCAATCATCGAGAGGTCGGCAATCATCTTTTTAGCTTCGTTGCAGGCCATGGTAATGAGGATAGCCCCCAAAAAAGCCATGGTGACCGAGTAGAAAAAGAAGGAACGGTTGCCGATATTAAAGGCCTGAAATACTATTTCCCTAAAAGATATTTTTCCTTTGAATAAATCACTGAGTAATGAGCAGATAATGAGCGTAACATGGCCGATTTTTTGCAAAAAAGAAGTAATTATCTTCATAGCAAAAGCGCCTTTTAGCTTTCATCATCTGGGCGTTCATCGCCCAGGCGCCGGTAGATGGTGCGAGCATTTATGCCCAAAATGCCCGCCGCTTTGCGCTTATCGCCGCCGGTGCGCTTAAGAGTTTCGCGGATGAGCAAATCTTCTACTTCATCAAGCTTCATGCCAAAGGGAATTTTTATAATATTTTCATCATCTTGTGACAATGGCCTGTGACCGGAAGCTTTAAGGGCCGGTGGCAAATCATTGGGAGTAATAAGCCCGCCCGGCTGGGCCAAAGCCAGAGCTCTTTCAATAACATTGGCTAATTCGCGCACATTGCCAGGCCAAGTGTAACTCTCTAATATATCTATAGTATTTTCCGCAATGGTTACATTTTTATTATAACGCTTGGCAAAAAGATCAACAAAATGGGCGGAAAGCGGAGCAATATCCATCACTCTGTCGCGGAGCGGCGGCAAATGCACACTAACTACGTTCAGGCGATAGAAAAGATCTTCTCTAAAACGCCCTTCGCTGACAGCTTTATTTAGATCAATGTTGGTGGCGGCAATAATGCGGGTTTTTACAGTGATGCTCTTTTGCCCGCCTACCCGCTCAAAAGTGCCGTCTTGCAAAACGCGCAAAAGGCGCACCTGCAGGGCCGGCGACATCTCGCCTACTTCATCCAAAAAAAGCGTACCGCCATCGGCCCGCTCAAAACGCCCGACATGGCGTTCAATAGCTCCGGTAAAAGCGCCTTTTTCGTGGCCAAATAGCTCGCTTTCCAAAATATTTTCCGGCAGGGCCGCACAGTTTACCGCCACAAAGGGGCCGGCGGCAAATTGCGAATTATCATGGATAATATGAGCAAATACCTCTTTACCGGTGCCGCTTTCGCCGGTTAGCAAAATGGTGACATCGGTAGCCGCCGCCTGCTTTACTGTCTCCAAAAGGCGCTGCATATTGGCGCTGGCAAAAACCGGCTTATCCTGGTCACCTGTGGCTATTTTAAACTTAAGTGCTTTATTTTCTTTAATAAGTTCTTTGCGGCCTATGGCCAGATTTACCGCTTTTACTACTTCCTGACGCTTTAAGGGCTTGGTAATAAAATCGGCGGCGCCCCCTTTAAAAACCTCCCCGGCGGTGTCTATGGTGCCGTAGGCCGTCATGACGATGACGTCTAAGTCGGGGTGATTCTTTTTTAAGGAGCGCAAAAGTTCCATCCCGCCCAGGCCGGGCATGAAAAGGTCGGTCAGAACAATATCCGGTTCGCTGTTTTCAATAGAAACTAAGGCCTCTTCGCTACTGGCGGCGGTGGTGACGGTAAAATTCTCTTTTTTAAAGATTTTTTCCAGAGAGCGGCGTATTTCCTCCTCGTCATCAACAATAAGAATATGGGGAAATACTGAGGAATTATCGGCCATTAGCAACTCGCTTCACCGCTGAAAACCAGGCGGGCCGGGCCGCACATTTCCATGTTACCGCTAGCAAGGCGCTTAAAAGTTAAGAGGCCGCCGGGGAGCTTTATCGAGAGCTCGTCTTTTGGAGCGTTAAAGCGATCCATCATCAAAGAGGCTACCGATGTGGCGCCGGTGCCGCAGGCCAAGGTAATGCCGCAGCCCCGTTCATGCACCACTACTTCGTATTCTTTAGCGGAAATTTTCTTTACAAATTCTACATTGGTTTTGGCCGGGAAAATAGGCAAATGTTCTAAAAAACTGCCGTAATTTTCAGCCCATAGCTGCGGATCGTCATCTGGGTCGAGCAAAATTATAGCATGGGGATTGCCAGCTGAGGCCGGGTAAATTTTTACTGTTTTTCCGTCTGGCAGTTTACTTTCGACAAAACCATCTTCATTTACCTGTGGCAAATTGTCGGCAGCATAAGCAATTGTCCCCATATCCACCGTCACCATAGCTTCCACGGCCGATTTTACCGCCACATGCACGTTTTTTACTCCGGCGTCGGTGATAATTTCCATATTTGGCGAGTCGCTCCAGCCAAAACGATAGGCATGATAAGCCAGGCAGCGAATGCCGTTGCCACACATTTCGGCCAAAGATCCGTCGGAGTTATAGATAATCATGCGGGCGGTCATATCAGGGTGCGGTGAGGGTAAAAGCACCAAGACGCCGTCGGCGCCGATGCCAAAGTGGCGATTGCAAAGGAGCCGGGCCAAAGGGCCGCTCATGCTGTGCGCTGCCGAGCCTTCAACTAAAATGAAATCATTTCCTAAACCGCTATATTTATAAAAGTGCATTTAAGCCTCCTAATAAAGCGATATAAACTTATGGCGAAAATTAGGCAATCTTTTTAAAATTACTCTGCAAATTCAGCTTTAATTCCTAATAGTTCTAGTGTTTTTGCTATTACTTTCTGTCCATATTCGCGCGCTTTTTGGCGGTTTTCCGCACTATCGAAAGTTTGCCTGATGCGGCTAGCTACAAAGCCTTTAATTTTGTCATTAGCCGCACTTGAACGCTGCCCGGCCCAAAAGGCTTCGTCATCGCTGTAAAAAGGCGTTTTTTGGGTTGAGCAATAGACTTTAGGGGCGGGCATGGTGACTTTTATTATCGGTCCGGCCGCGCTTATCTCCGGTTTATAACTTACTTTTTCCAAATCAAGCAGGTAACTGCAACGGGCTTTCACTACTTGCACGGCATAGTGATTGGCAAAGGTTCCTTCCAATATCTCGGAATCAAAATCTTCCAAAAGGGCACTTAAAACATAGAGCTCCCCGCGCGGGCGCACTGCCTCAATGCGGGTCATGGTATTCTCCAAAATTAAAGCGTCATCCGGCAGAGAAGGGCCGCAGCTTCCTAAAAAAACACCAAGAAAAATAGCAAGATAGATATACATATTTTTCATTGGCGCACCACCACGATTACCTTTTCATAGCCCAGGCTTTTTAAGAGGCTTTCAAAAAAAAGCTGCGCATTGCGCCGTACCTCGCCGCCTACTTCGCCTAAAATATTTTCTTTTAAAACAGCCTCATAAGCGGCAAAACGCACTTTTTCTTTAAGCTCATGGCCAACTTTTGAAGAAAGTAAAGAATTATAGCACATGGCTTTGGTTGAGAGATTCAGGCCATAGTCATGGTCGATGAGTTCCGGTGGCGGGAGAGATACTTCTATTTCCTTGTTATCTAAAGAAATTTTAATATCTTTGGGACTTAGGCTCAGCATATTAAAGCCGTATTTAAGATTAACTTCCACCGGAATTACGCAAAAGCGGTCACCTAATTTCCAACTGGAGGGATTATTAAGTAAAACCTGCTCACTTTCTTTGGAATCGTAAAGGCCCAGCTTGCGTACTGTAACTTCTGTGGTTACCAAATCGGCACTTTCCCGGAGTTTCGCTACTACCTGCGACGGCTCCAAGGCTTTCTTTTTTAAGGCTTTTTGTTTGGCCATATAGCTATAGGTAAATGGGCCTAAGGCAAAGGTACCAACCAAAAGGCCGAGGATAAAAGAGATAATGGCCAAAATTTTTTTCAAGTGCCGCTCCTTGGGCGCAGTTTTTATTAATCGCTACTGCCGTCGGCGCTGTTCTCAACAACTGTTACAGTTACATAATCCGGTTCGCTTTCGCGGTCTCCAGCTGTTACCACCAGAGAAAAGACATATTCACCGGCGCTGTGGACAGTAAAAAAAGGTTGCTCGGTTTCGGGATTCCTAAGAGCCACGCCAAAATTGGTCTTTTCCGGCTTGCTCACTATATTCCACTTGTAAGCGAGCTCTTCACCCAGCGGATCGCGGCTGGCAGAGCCGTCAAGAGGTTGCGGCTGATTATAATCTTTGCAAAGAGCCGGGCAAACAAACTTAAGATCACTACCGGCATCGGCTATCGGCAAGAGCCTGGCTCCGTTGTCATATTCTCCATAGCAAGAGGGAAAGAAAAGCGGTGCCAAAAAAATAGCAAATAATTTAGCCTGCTTATTCATGATTCCTCCTATTACTCGCCGGCAAAATTAAAGCGGTGAATTACCCCGCGGGCTGAGTGTTGATAAAATTCTCCGATGCGCCTTAAAAGGGGATTTTCGGCGCTGGCCAGCTCACGGCCGGCGGCCATGGGGTGCTCGGCTTTACTGATAGCCACATAGGCAGATTCTATTAAATCAGCGTCTTCTTTGGTAAAACCGTTGCGCTCCATGCCAATGCGGTTGAGCTTGCAAATGGCTCTCGGGTAGCCGTCGATGATGACAAAAGGCGGCACATCAAGGTCGATTTTAGTATCGGCGGCAATGAGTGAATAAGCACCGATTTTGCTGAATTGATGCACGCCGACAAAGGCCGAGACAAAGGCGCATTCGGCAACTTCCACATAGCCGCCAAGAGCTGAACCGTTAACTAAAAGCACTCTGTCGCCCACTATGCAGTTGTGGGCCACATGGGCCTGGGCCATCATATAAACGCGGTTGCCCAGTTTGGTCACCGAATCCTCAGTGGTGCCCCGGTGCACGGTGGAGCCCTCGCGGAAGGTGCAATTATCACCTATTTCGGTGTAGCTCCGCTCGCCTTTATATTTAAAATCTTGAGCAATATCGCCAACTACGGCGTGTGGATGTACTACACATTCTTTGCCCATGGTGGTGTAAGAACGCACGATGCCATGGGTGTGGATAATGGAATTATCACCTATTTTAACATGCTCTTCTATTACGGCAAAAGGGCCGACAGTTACTCCCACGCCGAGCTCTGCTTTGGGGTGGACATAGGCCAATGGATGAATTTCAACTTGCCCATTTTGTGTCATATTTTATTTTCCTCCGCTCTATAAAGCGTCTCTTTTTCTATTTAATCAAAATTAAGCACATTCTCAATTATCTTTTTCTGCTTATCAAAAGGCTTTAGCTCATTTAAGCCCAAAAGGGGGATCCACTCTGCTGGCAAAGCGGCCTGCGGAGCCAGGCCTATAAGCTCACTGCCCGTTACCTCGCTACCCAGTTTTTGAGCCTCTTCTTTTACCGAGAGAAAAGCCTCCAAGATAGAGGTCTTTGTAAAATCAGTAATATTCATGCTAACTTGCACTTTGTCGAAATCGGCAATATACCAGCCGATGGCCTTTACATATTTAAGCCGGCCCGGCCGTTTACCATCGCCGGAGCTTCTGATGCGGCGGGCAATTTCTTTAGCTATTTTTACCTCTTTGGTGGCGAGATTCACATTAAAAGCAATGAGCGGCAGGCGAGCTCCAAGTACCGTAGCCCCATAGCTTGGTAAAAAAGTGGCCGGGCCGTAATCGGGCTGCCACTCCGGGCGGGCCAATTTTTCCTTCAGGTGTGCATAGCCACCGCGGCGAATATTTTCCAACTGGCGACGCTCTGGTTTTTGGGCTGAATTTTCATAAAGGAAAACCGGCACTTTTAGCTCGCTCCCCAGGCGCTCTCCTAAAATGTGTGACCATTTTACGGCCTCAGCCATAGTAAGCCCTTTAAGCGGCACCAGCGGGCAGACATCCAGGGCGCCGATAGCCGGGTGTACACCGGCATATTTGCACATATCTATTTGATTTTTGGCGACTTTTGCCATATCAAAAAGAGCCGTTAGCATAGCGTCTGGCGCACCGGCCAGAGTAATAACCGCCCGCCCAGCGCCGCTACTTACTTCGGCTGAGAGCACTTTTACTTCCTGGCCGGCAGCCTCTACTATAGCGGCCAGCACTTTTTCATTTGCCGTGGAAAAATTGGGCACAGCCTCAAGAAAAGCCATTATTTAAGCTCGATTATTTCAAAGAGTGACTGATTTAAAGTACGCGGCCATTTATCGCCTAGGTCGCGGTCGTCGTCGTGCACAATAATAAGTTTATTGCCGGGCAGGATAGCTACGCCCTCTGATTTGTGTGTAAATTTGAGGTTTTCCAGTCCTTTGTTTTGCAAAACGGCGCCATCTTTTAAGTCTTTATAAGGAAGCCAAAAGAGCATTCCGCCCAGTTTACTCTCGGTATCGCTCCAGGGGCAGGGTGCTTTTTCGCCCTCAAAACTGGTGAGCACATAGAGAATATTATGCTCTGCGTCAAAAGCCAGGTCGGAGAGAGCAGGCAGAGCGCTTACCCCGGCCAGCGGCGGCAGGGCCAAATCGGCCACTTTGCTTATCTGGCCGCTTACGGTGAAGTGGCCGTCTTTTATGGCATAATCCATAGCCAAAATAGTGCGCGTATATTCAAAATCTTCCCAAGTCGCGCCTTGCTCGCGCACACCAAAAAGTATTTTATTATCACTGGTTAGCGTCATGCCTTCCACTTTGAAATAGGGCGGGCCTTTGGGCCATTTTTCGCTCTTTAAAGCCTCGCGCATGGCCCCATTCAGCATAATGGAGCTCTCTTCGCCGTCCACCAGTTTGGGAGCCAAAAGCTCAGCTGCTTCCGGTTTACCGGCCGGCCAGGCGATGAGCATACTGTGGCGATTATTCCAGGCTTTTTCCGGCTCATAGTAGCTGAAAGCGCTGCTTACCACTATCCAAGCACCGTCGGTAGAGCGGCTTAAAGCCTCTATTTTGCGAATGCGCGCAAAGAGCGGGTGCGAAAGAGAGCCTTTTAATTCCCCGGCTTCATTCATCACCAAAAGGGAGCTATTAGCTTCCGGCATATCTTTGTCGCTGCCCATGATAATGGAGCTGCCATCGGCAACAACGGCCGAGACTTCACAGCTGGCCGGCTTTTCTTTTTGGCTGTGACTTATATCAAAGCAGGTGAGTGCTCCTTGAGTACTGGCCCCGGCTTTGGGTGCATATTTGGGGCCGCAAGCCGAAAAGGTGATAAGAGCGGCGGTTAGTAAGAGTTTGTTGGTCACTTTCAGGATCTTTTTTTGCATAAAATTTCTCCTTTTAAGTCCAAGTAATTGAACTTTCTAAAAAGACAATATACTCTAGTATAACGAAAGGGGATACCACAATGATGTTTTCTCCCTGTTTCCGAACAAAATATTTTAAATCATTAATAATTATCGGCGCTTTCCTTGCCTGGCCCGGGAGGGCCGGAGCTTTTGAATACGAATTTGAAGTGCCCATTCAGGACGAAGAAGACATAAACGATGCCTATACCCTGGGCCTTATTGAAGACGAAGAGACAGTTAATAATCTCATAAATATGCTCCGCGACGGCCTGGATGTTAATCGCGCTCGTTATAACGACTTTTTGCAACTGCCTGGTATAACGGCGCGCATGGCTGATGCCATTTTAAATAAAAGAAAAGAGCTCGGGCGTTTTAGCTCTATGGCCGATTTACAGCAAATAGAAGAAGTGCCCGGCGAAATTTGGGAAGAGATAATCCCCTTCTTAAAATTGCCTGATGGCCAAAAAAAATTGGACAAAGTGCCGGTTACCGGCAGTGCCCGCCTTGGCTATATTCAATATAAAGGATCCGGCCGCGAAGAACCTTTAAATGAAAAAGACCATTTACCAGGTTTATATTTAAAAGGTGAATCTACTGTTCAAATTAAAGATTACAAAATAAGCATCGGTACTTTAATGACCGTGCGCGAATTAAATAAAAATTTCTTTTTTAATAAAGATAACAACTACTTAATGGTGAAAAATCCCAATGCCATGGCCTACTCTTTTGATGGTATGTACGGCATGGTGGAAGGCCCTTGGTTTAAAACTATTTTAGGTTCATATAACATTGGTTTCGGTGAAAAACTCACCTTTGATTCCACCGGCAAAGCGCGCCCCAACGGCATTGCCACTCCGCTGCATTATTATGAAAACAATAACAGCGGTACAGTGCGTCCGGAAAAGTCTCTTTTAGGTATTGCGGCTACTTTTGACAATTTGCGTTTGCCTAAGGGCTGGATGACCGCCTCGGTATTTCTCTCATACAAAAAAGAAGATATTTATCAATACGATTTTTGGTATGGCGCAGATGATGAAGGCGAACTTATTGCTTGCAATACTAATTCAGATTGCAATAGCGGCGATCCGCTCAAAACTTATACTTGCGGTAGTGATGGTTTTTGCCATAGCAGCCGTATTTATAGCCGTTATGAAACCAAAGAGGGCACGCTTACCTTTTCGCATCAATATGCCACCATGTACCGCTTTTATCAGGAGCGCCTCTTTGGTGGCCAGGTGGCTTATAACCTAAATGATCGCACCCATTTCGGTGTTCTTGGCTATGCTTCCCAATGGCTCTTTAGTGATGAAATTCCCGGGGCTATGTTTTCGCTTACTTCCTCTTATCCGGGGCGCGCTTCTATTTATGCTTTTGGCGCTTATGGAGCTATCGGCATAGGGGTGGTGGATATGGGCTTTGAAGCCTCAATTCAAGATAATAAAGGTGTAGGTGCCGTTTATCGCTTGGAGGCCTCACCGCTAAAAGAGCTTGATATTACATGGAAAATGCGCTTTTACAATGCCCTTTACGATAATCCATATTGTAGAGGCCAGGCGGCTGCCGATGAGATTTTAGGTAAAAGAAATAGAAACGAATTCGGTAATCGCTATGTGGTTACTTATCGGCCGATAAAATATCTGCGCCTTACTACCGATTTTGATATTTGGAGCCACCCTTTTACCGAGGTAAAGCTGGATAACGGCAAAATTTATCAAATGGCTAATGAGCCCTGGATTACCGATATAGCTCTTACCCAGCGCTTTGTTATTCATCCGGCACCGCGCAATACCATCACTTTATGGGCTTCTTATAAAAACAAAGATATTAGTGTTAATGGTTATTCTTATCTCAATGATAATGGTGAGGAAAAGGGCAATGCCTATGCCGCAAGAGCCAATTTATCCGGTTTATATGTGGAAGGGCGCGGTGAGCAGGTGCAGGCGGCCATTCAAGGGCAGACTAATGCTTATAAACCGCTCAATATCACTCTTGCGCTTATAAATAACTTTGAAGGCGTTACTAAATATACCGATAGATTTGATTATACTTTAAAACTCTGGCTGCTTCTTAGCTATAAGCCTTGGAAATATACTAATATTTCTACTAAGTTAAAGTATTGGTATCACAACAATCCGGAATACGATATTGGCACTTATTATTCTGACCGAGGCGAGCCAACCGTTGATTGGTATATTTTTGTTACCCAGCAATTTCCCATGGGCTTTTCGCTTAAAGTCCATTATGGGCTCACCAAGTATATTGATAACCGCAAAGATAATGACACAGGTCGCTTTCTGCGCTACGATATGTACCACGTTATTAAAGCTTATATCGAATGGAATTACGAATCCATGCTAGCCAACAAAACATTTGCTTCCATGAAAGAGAGCGGGAGCAAAAAATCTAAGAAAAAATAATTTAAGTGAAGATAATTAAGGCATTTTTTCGCCGAACCAGGTTTGCCAAAGCGCGGCCGGAGTTTCGTTATACTGATCGGCATTGCGGGCTGATTTCAGCCAGCGCTTAGCTTCTTTGGCATTACCCATATCATGATAACATTTGGCAATATTTATCACGACATCGGCCAGCATTGAGCGATAAGAGCCGTCGATATGTTTTGGAGTCTCTTTGATGACTTTTTTGAAGAAGTCGATAGCTTCTTCATATTTTTTCTGACTGTAGAGTTCCAGCGCTCTGAAATAGTGACGGCGCGCTTCTACCCAAGGTTGGCATTTGGGACAGGTGCCGGGATTATTTTTCAAAAGATTATAGCCAGTTATGTAATCTGTTTCGGCTTTTGTTGTCATTAGGCAGGTGTCGGGGTGGTCGTAAAAATCGGGCAACTTAAAAATGGCGTGACCCAGTTCATGGGCCAGAATAAACATGCCAGTGATTTTCTGTTTTTCCTCGTGACTGATATTGCCGGCCGGGTCTTCGTCGAAAAAGGGCAATTTATTTTCAATGCCGAAAGTAGAAGCAAAAAGAGCTCTTTGCGGCATAATTTTGCGGGAAGGGCTTTTGAGGGAAGCGCCGCCGACTTTACATTTTTGGAAGATGGAGTGGGGGTAAGGCTCGGTTATAAGATCGTAAAGGACAAATTCATTCGTTAAAACAATATCGTAAGCGGTTTGCCCCTGCATAGCGCAAATCCAGTTGACATAAGAGCGGTAGGGCGCTTTTTGCGGGCTCAAAAGGCTATTGCCGTTTGGCAGATTTATGCTCTTTATTTTATTAACTTTTTCTTTATAGACTGTGATGATGTCATCTATGAGATCTTCATGCTTTTTATAAGCGGCGGCTTTTTCTTTAGAGAAAAATTCCTTTAGTTCGTCTAATTCCCAGCGCTTTAAAAAAGTGAGAATATCATTTCTAAAAGGAGTAAAATCCGGCTCCTTATCGAGACTATAGCGTTTGTCTTCCAGATTTTTGCGGCAAGATTCGGCATTTTTCAGACTGCTATCAATAAATTCTTCCACAGTCATAGTTTTTTTTATCTCGAAGGAGATATTGTTATAGGCCAGTTTTTCGGCCATGGTTTTTTGCGCTGTGGAGAGAATGAGGTTGATATCGCTCGGCGTCATGGGGGAGAGTTCTCCATCAACGACAATAGCCACACTGAGTTTAACCGCAGGCATTTCGACTTCGAGCGCTTCGATTGGTGCTTTCCTGGCCACCTCGGCCGTTTGGCTTGGCGGCGGCGGAGTGGGTTCCGGTGTTTTTTCTTCGGCTACCGGCGGTGTATTCGGCTTAGCTTCCGCGCTTTGGGCGGCCGGTGCCGGGGCACTGTTACCGGCCGAGAGGGGCTGACACATAGTGGTTAAAAGCATTATAAGCGGTACAAGATATTTTTTCATCCTGAGCATCCTCAAAAAAAAGGCGGAGATATTCTAAACTAATTTGCCGCTAACTTGCCAGAAATAAGTGTATCAAGTGTGTCACCTGACACACTTTTGACACACTTTTGGCACACCTGACACACTTTTGGCACACCTGACACACTTTGAGACACTTTTGAAAAATAATGTCAAAAAAACATAAATGCTTAATGTTTTCAATGTGATATCTTTGGAAATCAAAGTTGGCACGCTTTTTGCAAACTGGAAATAGCGAACAGCAAACCGCCAGGAAGGCGGAAAGGAGCAAAACCATGAAACAGGAACTTAGTCAGAAAAACACCGGTCGTCCAGTAAACCACAACATCAAAGGAGTATGGAGCGTAGTGGAAAACGAGCACCTGGAAAAGCCTATATGGATGCGCATGGGGACAGCCTTTGTCAACCGCGACAACTCCATAAATGTGCTACTCGACGCCACACCCAAGAGTTTTAAATTGCACATTAGGGATTTGGAGCCGAAATTGCACTGATTACAGCTACTTGATGGCAAGCCGCGAGAGTCTAAAACAGAAGAGGAGCGAAAAATGATACGCATTATTAAAATTGTAACCATAGCCGCTGTAACCGCCTATTTTGGCATGATGTCGGCAGCAGAAGCGGCTATCGAAGCCAAGGTGGTGCGGGTGGTCAATATTAATACAGCCGGGATGAGTGAGCTGGTGCAACTTCCGGGAATCGGCCTCTATAAGGCAAATGAAATAATTGAATATCGGAAGATTCATCCCTTTAATGATACCAGTGAGCTCTTGCGGGTTAAGGGTATCAGTCCGCGACTTTTCCGCCTGCTTGCCCATCAGGTGACTGTTGATGAGCCGAGTCACTTAAAAATCTGAAAAGAGTTTCCTACTCTTCAGGCCTGCGTTTCTTCCTGCTTGATCTAAAAAAATATCCGTGCTAAAAGAGCGCCCCTGTGGAAAATGTCCACAAGTTAGCCAAAAAATGGAGGTAAAATAATGAAAAAAATCCCCGCAATAATGGTTATGCTGGGCACACTTTTAGCCATGAACAGCTGTGTGAAAAAGTCTGTTTATGAAGATACCCTGCGTCAGCTGGCCGAAAATCAAGAAGCTTTAAAAAAGACTAACAGCGAATTGGATGAAACCAACAAAAAGCTTACGGCCAAGGAGAATGATTACAATAAATTAAGTGCCGAAAAGCAAGATAGCGACGATCGCCTGAATCTGGCTATGGAGCGCAACGCCACTCTCTCCAGCCAGCTGGCCACTATGGGCCAAAATGTGGAAGAGCTCACCGACGAGCGTTCCCGCATGGCTAATGAAAAGAACAAAATGGAAGAAGAGCTGGAATCACTGCGCCGTTTGCGTATGGCAGCCGAAAAGCGTTCGGCTCAGTATTCACAGCTCTTAAATAAACTGCGCAGCATGATCGATGCCGGTACTTTAAAGGTTACTATCAGAAAAGGCCAGATGATGGTGCAGCTCTCCAATGATATTCTCTTCCCGCCGGGTGGCACCAAATTAAAAGCAGAAGGTGAAGCGGCTATTGTGCAATTAGCTGAAACAATCCGTGAATTTACCGATCGCCGTTTCTTGGTCGTCGGCCATAGTGACAATACTCCTATTAAAACTGCCCGTTATCCCAGTAACTGGGAGCTCTCTTCGCAGCGGGCTATTGAAGTTGTGCGCATTTTGGTTGATAACGGCGTGGCTCCGGGGATGCTCATGGCCAGTGGCCAGGCTGAGTTTGATCCTCTTTCACCGAATGATTCCGATGAAGCCAAGAGCAATAATCGCCGCGTGGAAGTAATCTTTATGCCGGCTATCGAAGAGCTCCCGGCATATAGTGAAGGCGATGAAAATGCGGCTCAGGCCCAGCAACCGGCTCCTGCCCAGCAACCGGAAGCCCAACCGGCCGCCAATTGATGAGTAATTAACTCTCGCTATGCGCATAACCTCCCTAACGGCGAGTAATTTTCGCAATATTGAAAATTTAAAGCTCTCTTTTTTGCCGGAAAAACAAGGGGTTATATTGGTAGGCCCCAATGGTGTTGGCAAGACTAATATACTTGAGGCCATAGTTACTCTTTTGCGCGGCAAATCGCATCGCAGTTTAAAAAATAATGAACTTATTCGCCATGGCGCCACCGAGGCTTTTCTTGGGCTTACTCTCGATGATGACAGCGGAGCTGCCCACCATATCGGCTTTAGTCTCGCGGGCAAAGAGCGCCTGACCAAAATAGACGGCGAAGCGCTAAACGGGCGAGTGGAGATGGTGCGCACTTTTCCGCTGGTGAGCTTTTTCCCGGATGAGCTGGAGAGTATGCGCGGTGAACCGGCTTTGCGCCGCACACTTATAGACCGCACTTTTGGTATTTTTAGTGATTATGTTAAAGCCTGGCTCGCCTATAATCGCCTTTTGAAAAATCGCAATGCGCTGCTTAAAAATAAGGGCGACCTGCAACTCATAATAGTATATAGCCAAAAACTGGCCGAAGCCGGGGAATATCTGCACCGGCTGAGAAGTGAGTATCTGGCTAAATTAAATGAATTTTTTGTGGTAACCGGGGCAGAATTAAATGCTCCCGGAAAAATTGAACTTGAGCTAAAACCAGGTTTTAGAGTAGGGCAAATGGCCGCCGATTTGGAAGAGCAAAAGGAGCGGGAGAGCCTCCTGGGACGCACCACTTTGGGGCCTCACCTGGCCGATTTGGAAATATTGCTGGAGGGTAGGCCCAGTCGTTATACGGCTTCTCAGGGGCAGCAGCGCCTGTTCTTTGTGGCTTTAAAACTGGCGATACTTAAATTTTATCGGGAAATATTGCAAGAAACTCCAATACTTATTCTCGATGATATCAGCTCTGAATTGGGCGCGGGCTATATAAAAGCCATATATGAGGCGGTGCCTAAAGACTCACAGCTCTTTATAAGTACAATTTCGGTAAACCTTTTGCCTTTTGCGCCGGAAAATTTGCAAATGATAGCAGTTGATGAGCTCCCAGGTATTGGATAGGGCTTGACAATTTAGACTTTTTAGCCAAAAATTATGGGGCTTTGGCGTTATGCCGGCAAATATCTGAGGAACTCATGGCCAGCCAAATAAAATTTAAAGAATCTTTTGGAGTGGGAAGTTTCGAAGGAGCCCGTTTGGGGCGGCGCGATTCTTCTCGTAATATTAAATCATATTTAACACCCGGAGAGCAGGCCGAAGCGGCTGTCGCTCACAAGGTGCGAATAGGGAATAAGGGCGTAATAGCCATATTAACCCGGCCGGCAAGTGCTTAATTCCGGCCGCCTTATTTGTAATAAAATTACTGTACACCAGAACTAAGGAGGCGTTTATGTTGAAAAGTAATGTGCAAATGAAAGTAGCTTTGGCTCTTGTTGCCGCAGTTATGTTTATGAGCAGTTCTGCGGAAGCTGCCAAGAAGAAAAACGATCCCACTATCTTTATTGCTCCCTTTAGTACGCAGTCCACAGCCGAATATCACTGGATAAGTGATGCTATGGCCAATGCTCTCGGCGTGCGCCTTTTCCAAACATCGAAAGTTAATTACATTTTCCGCCGTCAGATTATGTCTTCCATCAGAAATGACAAAATCGATCGCACCGAACTTCATGACCCCAAAGAGGCGGCCGAACTCGGTAAAACTTTAGGAGCCGATTTTGCGGTTGTGGGTACTTTCAACGCCGCTTGGCCGGAAATTCAGATAGTTATTCGTGTTATTGATGTTTCCAATAATAATGTTGTTCATACTTTTAGTGTGGCTGGTTATTTGGATGATTTGGTGAAACTTGAGGGCGAAATTGCTGTTCATTTAGCCGAATTTAAACCACTTTCCAAAATGCCGACCAAAGAAGGCCGTTTTGGTACGAGTAAACTCTATGCCTGGCGCCATGAAACTCTGGCTCAGCAGATTTTGATGGCCCAGTCATTAGCTCCTACCCGCGCTTCTATTTTACCGCAGGAAGCCATTAAAAAAGCTATGGAAAGTGCCAAAGCCGCTTTAGCTATCGATCCCAAATACGATGCCGCTCATGCCAGTGTGGCTCTCTGCCATGTTTTGTTGCAAGATTTAACCAATGCCGGCCTGGCTTATGAAGAAGCCAGTTCTTCAGCTAAGACCGATCCCGAAGTGGCGCTCATCGGTTACTTTATCAAATGGCAACAAAGACAAGATGCTCTTGCTTTGCAAGAACTTGATAATATTATAAAAAATCACCAAGGCTTTTTGCGCGCCTATATTTATAAAGGTGAGCTTTTGCAAGCTATGAATAAGCATGAAGACGCGGTAGCCCACTTCCAAAGCTTTTTGGAGAGAGCTCCCAAACAAGTGCGGGCCATGAGTGGTATCGGCCTTAGTTTTTCTAAATTAAAACGCTATAACGAGGCTATTTCCATTACCAAACAAGCTGTTGATATGCGCCCCAACTCTCCGACATTGCTTGTTTCTTTGGCTGATCGTTATATCGACGCCCAAAGATATACCGAAGCTGAAACGCACCTTAAAAACACTATGAAGAGCTTTCCGGAATATGCTCCGGCTTATGTGCGCCTTAGCTCTGTTTATTTGCAAGTTAACCGCCTTTTGGATGCCAAGCACTTTGCCGAAGAAGCCATTCGTCTGGCCGGTGATTTGCCGCAGCACAACGATCGCGGGGCGGCCCGCATTAACTTAGCTCAATATTATTTAATTAACGGCGAAATAACCGCCGCCGCCGATGCTTTGCAACTGGCTCATAAAGATGGCGCTACCTCCATTGAGCAATTACAGGCCGATTCGCGCTGCGCCGATGGTTTAAAAGATTCCCGCATGGCCTCTTCAATCTCTCTTTTCAAATAATTACCAGATCTTATATGCATTAAATAATGCTTTATCTAAATTGGAGTAAAAGATGTCTTTGTTAAAGAGTTCTAAAGTATTTAAGCGCCCCGAAGGGCCGATTGTGCAAATTATTATGGACGGTGTGGGAATTGCTCCGGCCGGTGAAGGCAATGCCGTGAAACTGGCCAATACGCCAACCCTGGATCATCTTTTGGCTACTTGCCCGCATACCCAAATAGCCGCTCATGGCAAAGCAGTGGGCCTTCCCAGTGATGCCGATATGGGTAATTCCGAAGTGGGCCACAACGCTCTGGGCGCCGGCCGCGTCTTTGACCAGGGCGCCAAACTGGTAAACGGCGCTATTGAGAGCGGCGCTATTTTTAACGGCACCGTTTTTAAAGAAATGGTGGCCAACTGCCTGAAAAATAATTCTACTTTCCACCTAATAGGCCTCCTCTCCGACGGCAATGTGCACAGCCATATCGACCAATTATGCGCTATTATCGGCGGTATTGCCAAAGCCGGAGTGCAAAAAGTGCGCGTGCATATTTTGACCGATGGCCGCGATGTGGCCGAGCGTAGTGCGCTTACTTATGTGGAAAAACTGGAAGCTCATCTGGCCAAATTTAACGCTGAGGGCAAAGATTTTGCTATTGCTTCCGGCGGCGGGCGCATGAATATCACCATGGATCGCTACGAAGCCGATTGGTCGATGGTAAAACGCGGCTGGGAAACCCATGTTCTCGCCAAAGGGCGCACTTTTAAATGTGCAAGCTGCGCTATAAAGACTTATTACGACGAAGACCCCAATGTGAATGATCAGTTTTTGCCCGCTTTTGTAATCGTAGATGAAAACGGTAAACCCAAAGGGCCTATCGTGGCCGGCGACGCCGTGGCTTTCTTTAACTTCCGTGGCGATAGGGCTATTGAAATTTCCCGCGCTTTTGATGACGAGGAATTTGATAAATTTGAGCGTGGCCCGCGCCCCGATGTCTATTATGCCGGCCTTATGGAATATGATGGCGATTTGCATATTCCAAAGCACTTTTTGGTGAGCCCGCCGGCTATCAATAACACCATGAGTTACTATTTGGCCGAGAGCGGTATTCGCCAGTTCGCCTGTGCCGAAACGCAAAAATTTGGCCATGTTACCTATTTTTGGAATGGCAACCGTTCCGGCAAATTCTCCGATGAGCTGGAAACTTATGTGGAAGTGCCTTCCGATACCATCCCCTTTGAGCAGCGCCCCTGGATGAAGTCGGCCGAAGTTACCGATGAACTTTTAAAAGCCATTGATAGCGGCAAATATGACTACTTGCGCGTAAATTATGCCAATGGCGATATGGTGGGGCACACCGGCCATCTGGCGGCAGCTATTATAGCCGTTTCCGCTGTTGATTTGGCTCTTTCCCGCCTCTTGCCGGCTATTAAAGCTGCTAAAGGTGTTTTGATTGTGACCGCCGACCACGGCAACGCCGATGAGATGTTTACGCTCAAAAAAGGGCAGATTGTCCGTGATGCCAATGGCGTGCCGGCGCCCAAGACTTCGCACACTTTGAATCCGGTGCCCTATATTGTCTTTGACCCGGCCGGGCGCTATGCCATAAATAGTGCAGCCACTAATCCTGGCCTGGCCAATAATGCGGCCACCATTATGAATCTTTTGGGCTATGAAGCGCCGGAAGATTACCTGCCATCGCTTATTACCTTGAAATAATTTACTTATTCGGAGTATTTAGATGAATAGAGTCCGCACCAGAATCGCTCCCAGTCCCACCGGCGACCCCCATGTGGGCACCGCTTATATTGCCCTTTTTAATTATGCTTTTGCCAAGCAGCACGGCGGTGATTTTATTTTGCGCATTGAGGATACCGACCGCGTGCGCTCCTCACGCGAGAGTGAGGAAATGATCTTTTCCGCGCTGCGCTGGCTGGGGCTTAATTGGGACGAAGGGCCTGATATCGGTGGCCCCAAAGGGCCTTATCGCCAGAGTGAGCGCTCGGATATTTATAAAAAATATGCCATGGAACTGGTTGAAAAGGGCAAAGCTTACCCCTGTTTTTGCACCAAAGAACGGCTGGATAGCGTGCGCGAGGCCATGAAAGCGGAAAAAAAGACGGCCATGTATGACCGCCACTGCCGCTCTATCCCCAAAGATGAAGCCTTAAAGCGCATGGAGTCCGGTGAGCCTTATGTCATCCGCCTGGCCATGCCGACCGAAGGATCCATGGTGGTAAAAGATATGCTGCGCGGCGATATTACTATCGACTGCGAGCAGCTGGACGACCAGGTACTCATTAAGACCGACGGCTTTCCCACTTATCACCTCGCCAATGTGGTGGACGATCATCTGATGGAAATAAGCCATGTTATAAGGGCCGAAGAGTGGATTTCTTCTCTACCCAAGCATGTTTATCTCTATGAAGCTTTTGGCTGGGAAGCGCCCGTTTTTTGCCATATGCCGCTACTTAGAAATGCCGATAAATCTAAGATTTCCAAGCGCAAAAACCCGGTGAGCTTAAATTATTACCGCCGCGCCGGTTATCTGCCGGAAGCTATTCTTAACTACCTGGCACTGATGGGCTTTGCCATGCCCGATGAGCGCGAAGAATTTACTCTTGCGGAGTTTACCAAAGAACTTAAATTGGAAAAGGTCTCTCTCGGCGGGCCGGTCTTTGATATGGCCAAGCTCCTCTGGCTAAATGGCAAATATATCCGCGCTCTTGATAAAAAAGAGCTGGCCGATCGTCTCTATAAGGAGCTTTTATCTCCTGAATATCTTGATAAAATTTTGACACTCACTCAGCCTCGTTTTGAAAAGCTGGAAGATTTTATTGATTATTCGGCCTTTTTCTTTACCGGCTCCATGCACTATAGCGAAAAGATGCAAAAAAAGCTCATCGGCAAAGGTAAGAGCGCTAAAGAGACAGCTAAAGCCCTCACTCAGCTGGTGGAAGATGAGCTTGATCCGCTCCTTAAATGGGATGCTGCTCATTTGGAAGAGGCTTCTACGCGCCATCTCGCTAAAATCGGCTGGACAGCCAAGGAATTTTTTATGCCCCTTCGCGTAGCTGTTACCGGCAAAGACGCCACTCCGCCCCTTTTTGAGACGATGGAAGTTTTAGGCAAAGAAGTTTGCCGCAGCCGCATCAAAGAAGCGGCTAAACTTTTGAAAGAGATGCCGGCCTGAAATTAGCCCAAATGCTTATTTTGGGTGATAAAAAAAGCCATGAATCCTCCATCTATTATCATTGCTCTTTCCTCAGCCCGCGAAAAGCTCTTATCCGCCCAAATTGAAAGTGCCGCTCTCGATAGTGAGATCCTTTTGGCTCATGTTTTAAAGCTGGAGCGCTATTATCTGCATATTGAGCCGGATAGACTTTTAACGCCGGCCGAATTAGCCGAGTTTACGGCGCTTATTACCCGCCGCTCCGAGCACGAGCCGCTGGCTTATATATTGGGCCAAAGAGAGTTTTATTCTCTTGATTTTATTGTGAAACCTGGAGTGCTTATCCCCCGGCCGGAGACCGAGCTTTTAGTGGATTTAGTGCTGGAGATTGTGGGCTCAAAGGCAGCGCAAATTGTCGATATCGGCACAGGGAGCGGCGCTATTGCCTGCGCTATTGCCAAAAATGCCCCTTTAGCCCACCTTTTTGCTTTGGATATAAGCGATGAAGCATTGGCTGTCACCAGGCAAAATGTGCAAAAACATTACCTTAATAAGCAAATAACAGTTTTAAAAAGCGACCTTTTGCAAAATGCTCCACTTGAGCTCGATATAGTTGTTTCCAACCCGCCCTATATCCCCGCCGCTGATATTCCTGCTCTCATGCCGGAGGTGCAAAAGGAGCCATTACTTGCTCTTTCCGGCGGCGAAGATGGCCTTATGCTTATAAGAAGGCTCATAACTGAGGCGACTCTCCATTTAAAAGCCGGCGGTTACATCTTAATCGAGCATGGTTACGATCAAGCTGAGGCCGTGCAAAAATTATTGCAATCGGCCGGCTTTATTGGCATATCGTCAAAGCTCGATCTCGCCGCTATTCCGCGAGTGACCATGGCTAAAAAGGCTCTGGAGTAAAAATATGGTAAATCTTTGGCCCTCATTTATCTCACCAAAACAGCGTGAGACTATTACCCAGCTCATCCGCTTTTGCATTGTTGGCTTTAGCGGTATGTTTATTGATATGGGCACCACCGTCTTAACCACCGAGCTTTTGGGTTTTGACCCGCGCCTGGGGGCAGTTTGCGGCTTTGTTTTAGCGGTTATTAATAACTATTTTTTAAATCGCTTCTGGACTTTTAAAGGCAAAGTTAAGACTTCGCAAAAATTCGCTTTTGTGAGTTTTATCCTTATTTCTCTAATCGGTATGACTATTTCTATCGGCGTGATGCACCTTTCCATTACCTATCTTGGCCTTAATAAAGCGAATCCGGCCGAAATAGCCGCTGCCAGCGGTTTTATGGTTTACTGGCTTAAATATCGCTATCTATTGGCCCGTTTTATGGGCATTGTGGTAGCCACGCTCTGGAATTTTACCGGCAGCAAAAAGATAGCCTTTAAGAGCTAACAATATGGAATTATTAGCTAAAGAGCAAATGAAACTTTTGGCTCCGGCCAAGATTAATTTCTCGCTTTATGTGGATAAAAAGCGCGAAGACGGCTATCATCCCATCTCCTCCATCATGGCCCCAATAGAGCTATATGATGAAATTATTTTAAATTATGAACCGCTTGATGAGCCCCTAAAAGTAAATTGCCTGGTGCCGGCCAATAAAGAGCTGGAAAGCCGGGATAACCTCATTATAAAACTGGCTACCGCTTATGCTGCAGCCAGAAATATCGGGGGCCATATAGAAATAACTTTGCACAAAAATATCCCCGCCAAAGCCGGCCTGGGTGGCGGCAGCAGTGATGGCGCCAGTGTGCTCTTTTGGCTAAATAGCCGCCAGAAAGAGCCCTGGGATTTAGAAAAGCTCTCCCTTTGGGCTGCCAAATTAAGTGCCGATGCTCCATTTTTTTTCTATAAAAGCAGTGCGTTAGTTCGCGGCATAGGTGAACTTATTAAGCCTATTAATAAGCCGCTTTCCGGCTATCTTTTGCTGGTAAAGCCGCCGGCCGATTACAGCACTAAAGATATATATACTGCTTTTGATGCCCTAAAAAAGCATCCGCCTTTGCCGGCTGATATAAAAGCCCAGCAAATGGGCCATAATGATCTTTTGTTTCCGGCTACAAAATTTTGCCGCGAAATAAAAACTGCCCTAAGCGATTTGGAATTGGCTCTCGCCAAAAGTTACCAGAGCGCTAAAGTGCTGAGTATGAGCGGTAGCGGATCCACCTGTTATGCACTCTTGGCCGATAAAGCGGCAGCTACAATGGTATTAAATACTTTAGAGCGCCGCCCGGGTTGGTTTTACCACATCTGCCAAGTATAGAAAGCGGGGCCTCACCCTCGCAATCAGTGGTAATTATTGGAAATTTCCCTCTCCATTTTTACAAATAGAGAGGGAGTCAGCTATTTGGATTTATATGCTTTTATAAATGATAACCAAGCTATAGTAGAGAAGAATTTATTTTTTATTAGGTTGGGTGAAGAGAATTGCGGGATTTATTGCCGGAAAATTACTGTAATCTTTTCCACCAATGGTCCCCATTATTACTTTGTGAGCATCCTCTCATAGGGGGCGTTTCCCCATTTGTTACGCGTTGTTGGCCGCAATAGTGACAATACCATTGCACGGCACTAACATTATGTTGCTGCCCCTCCTCGGCATTTAGTTCATGAGCATGGTTGTGATTGTGAGTAGCTACCGGTTCAGCTTGTGGTGCTTCACTGGGAGTGAAGGCGTGAGCGGTGTGGATTGCTCAGGCGGTTTAGGTTTAGTCCTTAAGGCAGCGGACAGAGTTGCGGTCGTTAAGCCTATAATCGCCACGACCAGCGGAACTATCAGTAATTATTAGCAGATCACCATATATATTATTATTTGCTTCAAGAGTGGTTGAAGCCCAGAATCTTGTACTTATGCCAAAGAACTGGTACGCGTTGATTTCGTTACCGTTGCTTACAGTAAGGTAAATACCAGCCGGAAGAGCTGCAAAACCATAACTATCTAAACCGCCCCAGCTTGTTGCCCGCAATATTGGGGATGCTGCAGCGGATCCGCCTAAATGGTTCGTGAGATCATTAAATTCAGTCCAACTAGGCAAGTGCCAGCCGCTGGGGCAGACTTTTTGGGCTTCTTCCCAGGTATAGAGACAGCCGTAATGGGCTACAAAGTCTGGATCGGCATTGGTATTGGCATAGCAAGTGACTGAGCTGCCATCGGTGGCGGAGTCGGTAGCCATATTTTCGGCCATCCAAATTTGCTCACCGATTACCGTTGTTTTATATACCGTGCCGTTAGTGTCGGCCATGTAACCCAGTGCCAGAACCGAGCAGTCACTGCCAGTGTAACCTTTGGCACAAGAACATTCACCATTACCATTTAAGCCATCGTTGCAAGTGCCGTGCTCACAGGTGCAGGCGGTGCAACTTTCTCCAAAATAACCGGCATTGCAGTAAAGATAGCCGCCATTGCCATTTGGTAAACCATTGGCTTTTGGCAAGTTTTCCGGGCTATAGATGACATAAGAAGAGCCATCGGCTGGGCAAATGACAATGCCGTGGTCGGCATCTTTTTTCACCACATAACA
>JAEEML010000148.1 GCA_016283195.1 Deltaproteobacteria bacterium
CTCATAAAGTTTGTTAATAAATATAGGCCGAAATATTTTAACATTTTTTACAAAATATCTTTTCCTTAAAAGCCCTCTTGTGGCATTAAGGGGCAGGGCGCAATATCTCGCCCCGAAAGTGAGATTTTTTATGAAAATACCTATGTTAAATATCCCCAGAATGCAAAGTGAAATTCGTGATGACCTGGCAGCTTCTCTCTTAAAAGTACTGGATAGCGGCCAGTATATAAATGGCCCGGAAGTGGCGGCTTTTGAAGCGGAACTCGCGGCCTATATCGGCGCTAAAGGGGCGGTGGCCGTGAGCTCCGGCACCGATGCTCTCATTGTGGCTATGATGGCTCTAGGTGTTAAACCGGGCGATGAGATTATCACCACGCCATATACCTTTTTTGCCACCGCCGGCTCTATCGCCCGCCTGGGCGCAGTGCCGGTATTTGTCGATATTGTGCCCGGCACCTTTAATATTGACCCAGCGCAAATAGCAGCTAAAATTACAGCCAAAACAGTGGGTATTGTGCCGGTGCACCTCTTTGGCCAATGTGCCGATATGAGCGCTGTTTTGAAGGTAGCAGAGGCCCATAATCTCTGGGTGCTGGAAGATGCCGCCCAGGCTATCGGCGCCAAGTGGCAGGGCCAGATGTCATGCACCATGGGTAAAGCCGGCTGTCTTAGCTTTTTCCCGGCCAAGAATTTGGGCGGCCTGGGCGATGGCGGCGCGGTTATTAGTAATGATCTGGAATTTATCGAAAAAGTTAAAGTGCTGCGCGAGCATGGCTCCAAGCCGCGCTATTATCACCACTTTATCGGCGGCAATTTCCGTATGGATGCTCTGCAGGCCGCGCCGCTGCGTATTAAGCTCAAAGCTTTGGATAGCTGGGTCACTGGCCGGCGCCGGGTAGCTGGGCGCTATAATGAGCTTTTAAAGGGCATTGCCAAGGTTCCGGTTATTGCCGAGGGTGCCGAATCGGTCTTTAATCAATATGTCATAAGAGTGGATAAAGCGGCGCGGCCGGCCATTATGGAGCGCTTAAAAGCTGCTGATATCGGCCATGCCATTTATTACCCGGTGCCGCTCCACTTGCAGCCCTGCTTTAGCAATTTGGGCTATAAAGCCGGCGATTTGCCGGTGGCGGAACTGGCCGCTGAGGAGAGCCTGGCTATCCCGGTCGATCCCAAGCTAAGTGATGATGAAATTAAAGAAATAGTAAATATTATCAAGGGGTAATACCTTTATGTCCGGTAAAATATCGGCTCTTATTTTTGACCTTGACGGCACGCTTATCGACACCATGCCGGCCCATTATCTGGCCTGGAAAGAAGCTATAAAAGCTTATGACTGGCAATTTACCGAGGAGCACTTTTACAGCATGGCCGGCTGGCCCACCCTAAAAGTGGCTCAGGTGGTGATGGCTGCCTGTGGCAATCCCGAGCCGGCAGAGGTAATAGCCAGCCGCAAAGAGAGCCTCTTTCTGGCTCACCTCTCCGAGATGCGCCCTATTGAACCGGTAGTGGCTATAGCCCGCCGCTTTGCCGGCCGCCTGCCTATGGCTATAGCTACCGGGAGCCGGGCCGGGCAGGCCGATACACTCCTTAATCTCCTTGGAATTAAAGACCTTTTTCAGGTGATTCTCACGGCCGATGATGGCCTACCCGGCAAGCCCCATCCGGCTATATTTTTAAAAGCGGCCGAGCTCATGGGCGCTCCGGCTAAAGAGTGCCTGGTTTTTGAAGATGGAGAAGCTGGTTTAGCGGCGGCCGCGGCGGCCGGCATGGCGCGCATAGATGTGCGAAAATCTAACGAAATCAGCACGGCGGTAGCCGATACCTCTCTTAACGGTTTGGGGCACTGGGGGCTATAGCTTAGAAACCCAAGAGGCCTCCTATAGTAGGTTGGAAATCAGTCTTCGGATCGCCTTTATTTTTAGCGGTGTCTTTGATACAACGTATGGAATGACCGCTCAACTTATAGTCACCATCGATGGAAAAACTATCCGGACCAAGGCTTAACATAGTGGCGTAGTGTTTCTCGTAATATGTCTTTGACCAGAAACCGGCACCTTCCCCAAAATAAAAGTAGGTGTTGTCGTATCCGGAATGGGCGCCAGCTGGGAGGGCCGCAAAGCCGAATTCATCCGTACCTTTCTCACTGTAATCCGTCCAATCAGTACTCCTAGCTATAAGTGATAACCCGAGATTACTGGTGTTATGCGCATCAACATATTCGTTAAACTGATGAAATTCATTCTCTGTTGGTAAATGCCAGCCACTGGGGCACATATCAATGGCTGTTTCCCAGTTATAGAGTAAACCGTATTTAGCATCGTTAGCTGCGTCTCCATTTACATGATAATAACCGGAACCACCGGCCGGAACTTTGGCATAGTTTTCGGCCATCCAGGTCTGACAGCCTATTGATACTGTTTTATATGATCTATTGTTATCGCTGCTATCGATAAGTGGTTCTGCTGCTCCATCGGGTATTTCGCATTTTTCCTCTTTACCGCAACCCGTGGCCAGAAAGGCTAAGAAGCCAAAAGCGAACATATAGTAGGTTGTTTTCTTCAGCATTTTTTCTCCTTTTGTGGGCATGACGTAGAAATGCCGTTAATGGCATTTCTGCTAATATCAAACGCTGGCAGTTTACTTTAAACCGTTTTTCTGTGCAAGTAAGAGAATAATTCGTGAAAATATAAGGGAAAAATAAGCATTACAAAAATGCCGTCTTAGGGCTTATTAGCGGCAGTTATTCAGCTGTTCCTGTGCCCCTTGGTGCCACTGGCTTTCCGGCATGGTGATATTGAGCACGGTGCGGAAGGCCTCACAGGCGGCACTCGGGTTACTTTGGGCCATTCTCTGCGCTTCGGCGAATTTGCGCTTGGCTACGGCATCCAGGCGGTTAAAACCGGTGGCGATGTCGGTATTGCTGCGATCCAGCTGATGGCCTTTATACCAATTATCAAAAGCTTCGGTAAAAATTTGCTTTTTGAAGAGTTGATCGCCAAGAGTGAAGTATTCTTTGGCTACCATATTTTTAAGATTTTTGATGGTTCGCGATTCTACGCCTTCCGGTAAAAGCTCGCCTTCGGTTTTAATGGCGCTTTCCCAGGCTTCGATGGCGCGCTGGGAGTTATTATCCACTTTGGCACCGTTGCCCATGGCCATTTTTTGTTGGATATCATTTAAGCGTTTGGCAATCTTAGCGGCTTCGTCGCTATCGCTGCCGGTGACGGTATTAAGAACATTTTTGGTATCCTCAAGGCTGCCATCTATATAGCCCACCATTATGGGAGCCAGAACCTGAGAATAGCGGGCTTTGAGTTTTTCCACCGTTTCCTGGGTAATTAGTTTTTGGCTACGCCCGGCGATATTTTCCAGCTGCTCTTCATAGCTTACAAAATCAATTTGGGCTTTTACCAGTTGCTTTTCTACCTCAGTTACCAAGCGACGCCCCTTTTGTGAGGCCGGGTTTAGCGTGAGATGCTTGATGAGAGTATCATGAATAGCTAAATAATCTTTTTTATTGCGCCGTGTTAACTGTATAGCTTCTTCGTAGTATTGTTCTGATAACTTGCCGTTGACATCCATGAGAAAACGGCGGGCCGATTCATAATAATGCGAGGTATTGGGAATGGAGAGCAAAAGCTCTTGCGCTTTTTGGGCATCGTTTTGGCGGAAAACTTGTTGCGCTTCCGAAAGATTTTGGGAATATGTCAGCTCGTTTTGACAGGCTCTAAGCCTTTTATCGGCCTCGATATTCAAAGGATCCTGGGCCAAAACCTTTCTAAAGGTGTCAATAGCTATATCCCACTGGCCCTCGGCTTGTTGTCTGGTGCCCTGGTTTATGGTGTTGGAAATCTCGCGCTCGATTTGATCCATCACGGAATATTGCAACTTGGGCTTATTGGAGGCTCCGGATACAGCAATAACAGTAACAAGAACCAGCATAAAAAGGGCCATTAAAGCAATGGCTACAGCCACTAAATACTGGCGATCGGTGGCTAAAATCAGCTCTTTTATCGAAGCTCTTTTGATGCCGCCGTAAGGCTCCAGAATAAATTCCACCGAGCCGATTCTGAGGCGCTGGCCGGGGGTTATCTGAGCGGGCTTATCTATTTGCTCGCGGTCGATAAAAGTGCCGTTGGAACTGCCCAAATCTTCAACAGTAATGCCGCTGTCGCTGACGGTTATTTTGGTATGGAAGCGGCTGACGGATTTATCAACAACCACCAAAGTGTTGCCGTCAACGCGGCCGATGGTTGTTTCGCCAAAGGGCAGCTCAAAAACTTTGCGCGCTACTATGCGGTTTAAGCCCTTTAGTTGGAAAGGAGCATGATTAGCGGCATCTGCGATATAGCGCAGGTGGAAATTGCCCACCTCTATATCCATGTTTTCAGCTAGTTTGGTAGGGGCATTTATTAAGGCGCCGTTGACCAAAACGCCGTTGGCCGAACCTAAATCCTCTATCCAGTAGGTGCCCTCTTTAAAAGAAATTTTAGCATGATGCCGCGAGACCTTTTTATCCTGTAATTGGATTGGCGCTGAAGGATCGCGGCCGATGATATAGCTATCGGCTTTTAACTCAATGGAGCTTCTTTGTTTATCCGGTGATATAATTTCAATTTGCGCCATATTACCCGGGCCCTGTCAAAAACAGACTTCTTACTACTGGCACAGCCAAAGGCCGGCGTCAAGGAGTAGAAGCGGAAAATTGCATATTTTGCGCCCTATTTCGCGGCGGCCTGAGCCGCTAGGCCATTATGTTCATCTATCGCCAAAAGTAAAGATGCCAAAAGCCGGCTTTTAGGCACCATTAAAGCCATTTTTTCCCCTAAAGCCGCTACTTCGCCTATGGTATAGCGCGCTTCACTCACCCGGCCGGCGGCGATATCGCCGCGCATAGATGGTATATGCGCGGCGGCCATTTTATTGTAATTAATGAATTTTTCTGCAAAATCAGGGGGGAACTCCTCCCCGCAGGCGGCAGCCACCAAAAGCATTTCTTGCAAAAGCGCCATAGCCAGAGGTGCAGTGTGGCGGCTATTAAGTACTTCGCCTATGGTGAGGCCGGTTAGGGCTGAAATGGCCGAAATGGGTATGCCGTTGAGTGATTTTTCCCACACATAGTGGCTTATAGCGGTTACAGCGCGCATTTTGAGGCCGCTGGCGGTGAGTATAGTGCTAAGCTCTTGGGCTGCCGCGCTTTCACCGCCGCCGGCCGGGCCCAGATAACTCTCTGTCTGGTAAGTCATCTTGATGGCACCTGGCTCAAGAGTGATACCGGCAAAATTGAGCACCGCTCTAAGCACCCGCTCGCCGCCCAGCGCTTTTATAAAAGGTTTTTCGTTATTCAGACCGTTTTGCATGATGGCCACTATGCCGTGCTCTTTTAAAAGCGGAGATATAGTTTGGGCCAGTTCATCATTGGCGAGGGCTTTGGTGCAGATGAGAATATAATCAAAACGGTGGCCGGCGGCGATAAGCTCGGCTGGACTCGCAAAAATAGGCGGCATAGCTGTTTCAAAAGTACGCACGCCGCTTATTTTTAAAGAGCATTGATTTAAAGCGGCGGCGCTTTTTTTATTATGCATGAGAGCTAAGAGATCATGCCCATCTTTTATGAGGCCGGCAGCGACGATGGAACCAATGGCTCCAAGGCCGATTACAAGAAAAGATTTACTACTATTTTTCATAATTATTTCACCATGTTAATAATTGTCATCCTCATCTAAATCGATATCCAAATGGCCGCCCATGTGCAAGCGTCTCTGAATGTGCGGGGCAATATGACCGGGGGTTTTACCCTGCCTGGACAGGGGGTGGGCCTCTATACCCATCTCTTTGATAAAACGCGAGAGTGCCGGCTCTTTAAAGCCGCCGCCGAGGCTGCGCCTACTGCCGGCCGCCGTGATATAAAGCGTCCTTCTGGCTCTGGTGATGCCCACATAGCAGAGGCGCCGCTCCTCCTCAATATATTTGGCTTTTTCGGCCGGATTTTGCGCCCGGTCGGCGCTGCGCAGAGAATTGGCGTGCGGCAAAAGTCCCTCTTCCATGCCAACAAGAAAAACTGTATTAAATTCCAGACCTTTTGCCGCATGAATGGTGGAAATGGTCACCCCTTTACCCGGGCTGTCCTGGGCGGCGCTGCTTTCATCCAAAGAGATTTCGCGCAAAAATTCCGGCAAGGTGATGCCCGCGTCATGGCGCAGGGCGATGAGGCGCAAAAGTTCTTCTATATTTTCCTCGCGCTCTTCGGCATGCGGGTCACCCTTAAGCGAATCCAAAAGCGCCAAATCTTTAATAGCTTTTTGAGCCAGCTGAACAGGTGTGAGCTCTCCGGCCGCCGTGCGCAAAGATGCCAAAAGATCATTAAGGGCCAAAAGCGGCACTATGGCTCTTTTATTAAAGCCCAGTGTTTTGAGCTTTGGTTCGCCGCCGGCCAAGATGGCCCCGACGGAGCTATTCTCTTTAGCGGAAAAGGCCAGTAATTTATTTATTGTTTGTTCGCCGATGCCGGCGGTCAGGTTGGTGAGCACTCTTTGAAAATCGGCATCGCTATCCGGCCAAAAGAGGAGACGCAGGGCCGCCAGGAGGTCCTTTATCTCCTTGCGGGCGAAAAAGGCCGTGCCGCCCACAATAGTATAATTAAGCCCTGCTGTGCGCAAAACCTGCTCAAAGGGGCGGCTTTGGGCGTTGGTGCGCATAAGTATGGCAAAATCTTCAAGATTTGCGCCTCCTTGTACTGCTTTTAAAATAGTGCCGCCCACCATGGCCGCCTCTTCCTCGGCGCCGGGCGCCAAAAGCAAAAGGGGCTTTTTCATATCCATATTTTGCGAAAAAAGCTTTTTGGGTCGCCGCTCCTCGTTATTCTCAATCAGCAAATTTGCGGCATCTAAAATAGCGCAGGTAGAGCGGTAATTTTCTTCCAGTTTGTAGCAGGTGGCTCCGCCGAAGTGTTTTTCAAAGTATTTCATATTGGCCGGATTGGCCCCGCGCCAGCTGTATATTGATTGATCGTCATCACCAACGGCAAAAATGGTGGAGCCTTCCGGGCCAAAAGCCAGAGTTTTTAAAAATTCCAGTTGCACCTCGTTGGTATCCTGAAATTCATCCACCAGCACATATTTATAGCGGCGGCGGCAATAATCTAACAGCTCTTTATCTTGACGCCAGAGGTGCAGGCACTCCATGATGAGATCGCCGAAATCGAGAGCCGCGGCGCGGCGCAGCGCTTTTTGATATGTTCCATAAAGTTTTAGCGCATAATTACCCAAAATATCAAACTCTTTGCAAGTGGCCTTTTCAGGTGTAAGACCGCGATTTTTAAAGCTATCTATTTTGCTCAAAATACCGTTTGGCGTAATTGTTTTAGGATCCAGCCCAAGCTCATTAAGCAAATTTTTAATGATGGTCAGCTGATCGTATGTATCATAAATAATGAAATTGCTGTCTATATCTATGGCCGCGCCGTATTGGCGCAAAAAGCGCGAGCAAATGGCGTGAAAGGTGCCGATAGCCATCTGCCGGGCCTCCGGGCCGATGAGTTTTACGAGGCGCTCTTTCATCTCCTTGGCGGCTTTATTGGTAAAGGTGAGCGCCATAATTTCCGAGCGCTTTGCCAGCCCCTCGTTGATGAGCCAGGCAATGCGATATGTTAAAACCCGCGTCTTGCCGGTGCCGGCGCCGGCGATTACCAATTCGTGGCCGCCAAAGTGGGTGACAGCTGCCAGTTGCTGCTTATTTAATTCCTTTAAAATATTCATAAGATTATCTTAGTAGGCGCTTTAATTATGCGCACTTTTTCGCCAAAAAGCTTTAGGTAACATTGTTGCAAAAACTGCCCTTGCTCATTCGGGGTGAGCAGCAAAAAACGCTCCAAAGTGGTGATAATTGTCTGGTCGTCGGCCAGTGGCTTATTTTCTTTTGTGTTCCCTTCAGCCTCTTCTGTGCCCATAAAATCGGCTAAAGTGGCAAAGATAATTCTGGCTGTATAATGTTCGGCTTCACCACCGTTTCGCGTTTGATTAAGGCCAAAGGCCGCGAGGTGCGGCAACATAACTGGAATGGATTCGGTAGTGTAAATCATGCCGGTCAAATAGGCAGTTAATTCATCATGAGCCACGCGGCGGTAAGGCGCGGGAATGGCTTTTAGCAGGGCGTCTTGTAATGGCGGCAAGCCCGCGTCTTTATTTATGAGGTGGGTAAGTTCATGGTAAGCCGTGCATTTGGCCAGAATATCTTCGAGCGGTTTTAAAAGGGTTAGGTCAACTGTTTTGGGGGTTTCTTTTTGCTCTAAGGTGCCGAGGCGGTGTCCTGCACCTAAAATTTTGCGTTCACCGATGAGGTCGTTATCTGCGCGTACTTTTTGCCAATTATTAAATAATTCAAAGAGTTTTACGAGATCTTCTTTTGCTCCAAGCTGTTTTGTAAGCCATTCTTCATATACTTTGGCCAGAAGATCATCGGTATATGGATAGCTCATTCCTCCCAGTTGATTGAGAATACTGGCACCGTCTGCGCTTAGAAGTGGGAGAATAACCTCCAAAATATAAGCTCTTATGCGTTCTTCATATATTTGGGCGCCATAGGCTCCGTGCACGGTGAGGCCCAAAGCTCCCTCGGCAATGGGCAGACGGTCAATGCGATAGAGATATTGCAGGGGATATGAGCGTTTATCGTAGGTATAAACACTGCGCGCGGCTACCCGGTAGGGAATGACCATGGTGGTATGGCAGAGTTTTTTCAGCGGGTGATCGCTTGTCGCCGTAAGTGACTTAGCGAGTTCCCGGCGCGTTTCCAGCGGGAGGGGCAACATCGTGAGGCAAGGAGCGCTAAAACTCTTGTTATCCACATAATAGCCGATACCGCTATTTTCCAACTCATTATTTAAATTATAGCCTAATTCGGTAACTTTGGCGCCCTCGGCGTGATTTTCGATGGCCCGTAAAAAGGCCTCCATAGCCCAGTAGATTTTTTCACTGGTGGCAAAGGGCTTTAAAATGCGCTCTTTGGTTAACTTGAGCAGAGTTTCGGTCTCTTCAAGTTGCGCTTTTAACTCACTGCTGGCTTTCTTTTCCAGCGCCAGATGGGCCTTAGTCTCGTTTAAACCGCTTTCCTTATGGGCCAAATCGCAAAAATTCACCAGCTCATGGGCAAAAACGGCATCGAGAGATCTGGCTATCAGGGTGTGGTGCAAAAAAAAGGCGCTGATAATAAGAAAGAGCAAAAAAAGCGGCCAGATAATTTTTTTTTGCCATAAAAGGTCAAAGATGGTTAGCGCCGGGATAAAATATGTTTTGCCGCCGCGATCTATAGTGCTTCCGCCCCAAAAAGTATTTGTTTTAAGCTGCTTGCCGCCAAGCTCATGGTAAAGATCGGCAAAGAATAATTCCCCGGAAAGCGGCGGTTTGCCGGAGAGGCGATAAAAGGCTAAAAGAGCCTCTTTGTGCTTTAAATAACGCCTGGCTAGAGCGTAGCGCAGGGGCAAAAACCAGCGGCGATAAAAATCAGGCTTTTCAAAAGGGTCGGTGCTGTAAAGAGCCGGCCTCCCGGCGGCTATTTCCTTTAAAAGCAGCCTATCGAGTAAGCTCATGATCCAGCCTTACAGGGTGCATGCAGTTCAATGCCGTCATCGCGGACGCGCTCCATGATTTCCGGCGGCGGAACAGGCATGCGGGAAGTGCGGGCTATAGCTTGCATAAGAGCGTTGTCAAAATTGCGATCACCTGAAGATTGTTCAATATTTTTGGCAATTAAAGAGCCATCTGGGCCAATGCGGATGAGGGCTACGGCTTTTAAGCTGGCGCAGGTGGCTTCATCAATAATATTAGGCACTTGAAAATTGCGCATAATGGCTTCTTTTACTTCGCTGACATAGCGGTTGCCAATGACGGCCTGGGTAAAAGAGCTCACTTTGCCTTGCGGTGAGGCATCTGGTTCGCCTTCGTTATCGTCCTCTTTGCTGATGCGGTCCAGGGCCTTTTGCATTTTACTAAGCCTATTTATGCGCTCTTGCAAAGAGGGGGCGCTGGGGGCTTTTTTTGGCGGCGCGGCCTTTTCCTGCTTTACCGGGGCTTCCGGCGCTTTTTCTTTGACTACCGGGGCCGGAGCCGGCGGCGGGGCGCTGGGGAGGCGCGGCAGGAGATGTTTGGGGCGCTCCTTTTCGCCCTGGCGCACTAATACAGTGGTTATAACCTTCTCCGGCGGTTTAATCTTGGGCGTACTGGTACCGCCCCACAAAATGCCGAGAATCAGGCCAACATGGATAAGCGCCGAAAGCGAGAGGGCAATGGCGAAACCGCGCATCGGTTTTGGGGAAAAAGCACCTCGGGCCATAGCTTAATTCTCGTCTGCCTGGCCGCCAGGATCGGTAATCATGCCCAGCTTGGTGACGCCGGCTTCTTGAATGCGGGCCATTATATCTACCACAAAGCCATAATCAAGTTTACGATCAGCGTGCAAATAGAGCTCGCCATCGCTCTGGATGCGCGGATTATAGCGGATTTTATCCTGTAATTCCTCTAGCGGAATAGGTACTTCAGCCAGATAAATGGATTTATCGGCTTTTAAAGTGAGCACCAGCTTTTCCTGGCCGCTCTCTATGGTTTTGGCGGCCGCTTTGGGTAAATCAACTTTAACGCCCTGCTGAATCATGGGAGCGGTAACCATAAAGATAATAAGAAGTGACATGGAGACATCAACCAGCGGAGTAACGTTGATCTCGGTCATGTTTTTTCTGCTAAAACGCCGTTCCGACATAAGAAACTCCGCTTAATTACTGAAAAAATGGCGATCGATGATGTTTAAAAAGTCGCTGGAAAAGCTATCCATCTCCACATCAAAGAATTTAACCTTGTTATTAAGGTAGTTATAAGCTACAACCGCCGGAATGGCGGCAATGAGGCCCACAGCGGTGGTGAGGAGAGCTTCGGAAACACCGGGAGCGATGGTGGCCAAATTGGCGTTACCCATCCTGCCTACTTCAAAAAAGGCGTCCATAATGCCCCAAACGGTACCAAAGAGGCCAATGAAGGGGCCGGTGGAGCCCAAAGTGCCCAAAAAGGAGATGAGGCTCTCTAAATTGGTTATTTCATTTAAGGCCGACTTTGTCAGCGTGCGTTGCAAAATATCTTTATCGCTTATTTGTGTTTCCTGCTGCTCCTCAACGCTGTTTTGGGCCCGTCGTTTTTGAATTTTTACCAGCTCCTGGTAGCCGGCGCGAAAGAGCGCGGCCACCGGGGCCAAAGTGAGATTTTGCGTCTCCTGGTAAATAGTATCAAGCCGCTTGGAGCTCCAGAAAATATCTAAAAATTTGGCCGATTCGGCTTTGGCTTTTCTTAGATAAAAGAGCTTATAAATGATGATAGCCCAGCAAATCACCGAAGCCAGAGCCAAAATAAGCAAAATGGCAATACCAACCGGGCCGGCGCTGTGGATGGCTTCATATAAAACGCCGTGGCCGCTGTTTTTGGGTGCCGCTTGCTCGGCCGTTTGTGCCAAAGATAAAATTGATAATATATTTAATTTACACATAATTTTTAAATATCAAAGACCACTTAGCACCAGCCAGCGGCCATCCTCCTTTACTAGTTCAAAACGGTTTAATTCCGTATCATTAAGCCACTTGCCGCCGGCCGGAAAATTAAGATGGGCCCGGTAATCATAGCGAAAATCCACAAACCCGCGATCTTTTTTGAGCTCCAGCGCATCAACGGTGATGGAAAGATATAATTCATCGGTATGTTCAAAAATTTTGGGAATAACCTGTGCTTTTAATTCTTTTAAGGTAAAGTCATCGCTGTTTTCGCTGTTCCCCATATCCTCATAATAATGCTCGGAACAAAGGGCAACCAACTTGTCGGCATCTTTTTCTTCCAGCGCCGCGCGATAAGTTTCCAGTAATTCCAAAATCTGGCGATTATCTTCGGTATCGCGAATTTTAGTGCCTTCGATGTACTTTTTATGGCAAGCTGTAGCGCCGAAAAGCAGTATGATAGTTAGTAAAGAGCTTAGAAATCTTTTTAAATGCATTATAATTCCTTTCGTTAGAGCCGGTTTTGATAAAAAGCTCCGGCTGAGACAGAGGCACTTTACTCAGTTGGAGCGTAAATTGAAATAGAATAATTAAAATAACCAGCGGTAATAAGTAAATATGCTGTCGTTACTATTATATCTTGCTCCCAATGAATTTGGTGGCCCCCAAATGACAGTAGTTCCGAGGCCAAAAATATGCTGCTCCAAAAGCTTATATTCTAAAGAAGCGCGAATAAGAAAATCGCCGTAAGTGGCGCTAACTGCACCAAGTAATTCGATTTTAAAGCGATCTTCCCAAAAAGTCTTGCGGCCCATAAAGATAAAGCCCACTAAATAGCTGCTTTTATCACCGGCCCTTTTAAAGTCGAGCAGAGGAATAATTTCGTTATTAAAGGAAAAAAGAGCAAAAGCGGTGAGCGAGAGGTAAAGAGAGGTGCCGTAAGAATATTCTACTGCGAGTACGCTTTTTAAAAACGGGGAGCGGCTAAAGTTTAACTCGCTATCATAAAATATTTTTTGCGGCGTAAAAGTTAAATCGAGTTTTAAGATAAAATCCCCCAAAACCAGATCCATATCAAAAGCGGCCTCAAAAGAGCGCAAATAGGTAAGGCTAAATATTTCATCGCCATTTTTATAATTATTTTGCAAAGTTACAAAAGCGTCGGCTAGAGCGGCATCAGTAAAAAGCAAGGCCGGATTTTCCAAAATAGCCCCGGCCGCACCGGCGAGAGTTATGAGATTTTTATCCAGCAGCAGCTTAGGTGTGCGGTCAAAACCGTAAACAGCCGAGATGGCAAAATCGGCTTGTTTACTCTCTGCCATGAGCCTTAGGCCGATGGTGGAATTTTTTATGGAATAATCTGGCGGTTCTGTAGCCAGAGGATCATCGACAAGCTCCTCGAGCAGTGTGGGAGATACCGATTTAAGTAGCGATAATTTATTATAAAAATCACTTCCTGCCGGAGCCAGTGACATATCTTTATCTATTAAAGCCACTTTGTGCGGCTTAAACCAGGGAATAAAGGCCAGATGGGCAGTAAACCAGCTTTTATTCCAGGTAAAAAGCAGGGCGGGAACGGGGGCGTGCAGCTTTAGGCCATTGGGGTAATTTAAGCGGGCGTCCAGCGGGTTTAAGAGGGAGACAGCGGGCAAAATGTCGTTTTGCCCCCAGGAAAAGAGCAAATTGCCCAGGCGCAAGCTAAGGCCGTAGGGCAGGTTGGCTTCCAGAAAAGTTTCCAAAAGGTCGATGCCGCCGTTATAGCGCTTGTCGCTGGTATTAAAAAGGAGATAGGGCTTATCGCCTTTCGGGCGGCGGCCGCGCATGCCCCAATAGAGAGCTAAGTTGGTGTAAAAACGCAGATATTTTTTAAAGCGCAGTTCAGCGATAACAAGAGCCCAGCTTTGAAATTCGGAGACATCTTCGCCCTCCTGGTCAAAGAGCACATCACTCAGGCCTTTTACGCCCAGTTCGCCGTTAAAGCGGAAGGCTAGGGGCAGGGGCCTCGCGGTGGATGGTGCTGGTGCGGCGGGTTGCACTATCGGAGCGCTGGAGGTAGCTGGTACTTCTTCGGCACTAAAAAAAGAAAATGAATCCTCCTCACTGGCGGCATCCGGGCTGTTTATGGCTCTTTCTGTCTCGCCATCGCTGAAGGCATCGCTACTTTGGAGCGTATTGGGCTCCTCCTCGCTAAAAAAGGAAAACTCCTCTTCCTGCGCGGCGGCGCTTAGCGGCAAGAGGCCAAAAAGAGCGCTGACAATAAAAAGAGCTCTACGCATTATCCGGCCTTATTAGGCAAAGTGGTCAAAGCCTTGGGTAAGCGGCTTTTCCCTTTCCCCTAAGCGGCATTTTATACCCTCTTCCTTAGTGATGGTGCCTATTTTAGTGATGGGCACCTTAAGTTTTTGGCTGAGATCGGCAAGCCCGGCCGCCGCTTCCGGGGCAGCGCTGAATAAAAGGGCAAAATCTTCGCCGCCTATGATGGTTAGCTCATAAATATCTTCTTCTTTTTCGGCGGCATATTCTCTTAAAGTGGGGGCAGCCGGCAAAGCGGAGAGGAGCACAGTGGCGCCGGCTCCTTTAGGCAAAAGGCGCGGCAAGTCGGCAGCCAGGCCATCGGAAATATCCATAGCCGAAGTGGCGAGGTGCTCATTTGCCAGAGCGAGACCCAGGTCAAGAAGGGGCTCGGGGCGAATCTGGCGCCTAACCAAATCCTTATATTTATCCTTTAAATCCTGGTAAGTTAGCAAAATATGAAGCCCGGCTCTGGCGCCGCCCAAAAAGCCGCCCACATAAAGGTCATCGCCCGGCCGGCCAGTGCCCCTATGCAAAAGCGGGGCCTCTTTTTGGCCCAGCACAGTTATATTGATGGTGAGGGGCCCGCTGGTGGCCGAAAGGTCGCCGCCTATTAGCGGGCAGTGGTATTTTTCGGCTACTGCGGCGAGACCCTCGGCTATTCCGGCCACCAGGGAGACGGGGCGCTCCGGGTTTACAGCGAGAGAAAAGAGATAGCCGGCCGGGCGGCTACCCATGGCGGCAAGGTCTGATATATTGACGGCGAGAGCTTTGTGGCCAATATCGTGGCCACTCGCCCAAAAGAGCATAAAATCTTCGCCCTCCACCAGCATATCGGTGGAGGTGACCAGCCCGTTTTTTAGCGGCAAGTAAGCGGCATCATCGCCCACACCCAGGGCGCCCTCGGGCAGGGAATTCTTTTCATAGCTCATAATAAGCTCTATAAGAGCTTTTTCGCCTACGCCGCTGATGGGTCCATCTAAATTAATAGCCATTTAATCCTCCGCTTTTACTCTTTTTAGCGCCAGCTATCGGGAATGGGTAGCGCTCTAGCTACAATTTCTTCCGCTCGCTCTCTACTGGCGCCCTCGCTATAAACGCGAAATTCCGGCGCATTGCCAGAGGCGCGCAAATGGATAACCTCTTTACTTTCAAAAGTTATGCGCAGCCCATCTATCGTATTGAAATTTATGGCTTTTCCGGAAATATGGCCAAAAAGATCGCTGAGGCGCGAAAGGACTTCGGCGGGGCTTCCCCCGGAGAGCTCGGCCAATTTAGAGCGCCCGAGCTCCTGCGGAAATTTTTGCAACCGCCCGGCGGCTGTAAACCAGGGCGGGAGCTCTTTTACTAACTCACTGATGGTTTTACCCGCCTCTTTAGCGGCTAGTAGCACAGAAATATGCACCAGCGGCACATCGCGGGTGGGGAGAGCTAGGAGTTTTTGGCCATTTTCCTCGATATCTGAAGCCAAAAGGAAGCCGCCGTTGGCTTCAAAGCCCATAACTCTGGCCTTGGGGCTTTTCTGGCAGAGCTTTTCCATGGCTTCTATAACAAAGGGTGAACCGATGCGGGGGCGCACTACCTCGCCAAAATAGCCGCACTGCTCCACTATGCTGGAGACGGAAACGGGCACCACCAGTTTATCGGCTTTTAAATAGCGGGCGGCGATAATGCCGGCAATGTCGCCCTTTAGCCAAGTGCCGCTTTCAGCGGCCACTAAGGGGCGGTCGCTATCGCCATCGGAAGAGACCAGGGCAAAGAGCTCGTTTTGAGCGGCCATTTTTTTGGCAAATTCATGATTGGCCGGGCTTAGCGCTTCGGTATCCACCGGCACAAAAGCCGCGCTATAGCCGCCGCGCACAATAGTTGCACCCAGCCCTTCCAAAATCTCGCCCATGAGCTCGCGCCCCACCGCGCTATGCTCATAGAGGCCGATTTTGAGGCCCATAAGGCAGTTCTTAGGAAAGAAATCCCAATAACGACGGAGATACAGCACTTTGGCCAAAGTGCCGGGCCGGGGCAGGGCCGGGCGCTCTTTTAAAGCGCCGTCCGCGTTAAAGAGAGTGCTGTCTATATCCAGCGTTTCCCGGGCTAAAAGCGCCTCTTCTTCTTTGGTTATCTCGCCCCTTGCTGTGGTGAATTTAATGCCGTTTCTATCAGCCGGAATATGCGAACCGGTGACCATGATGGTGGGCATCTTTTGTAAGAGGCCGTAATAGGCAATAGCCGGCGAGGAAATAAAGCCCTGAAAATCCGTTAAGAGCCCGTTATTGGTAAGGGCTTTATTAGCCGCTTGCATGATGCGCGGCGTAGAAGGGCGAAGGTCACCGGCTAGGGCCACCTTTTCGCCGGGCCTGCGGGCGCCGCTATCAAGTAAATATTTAGCAAAAGCCGAGACATAGCTATATACCACGCGATCGCTTAGAGCCGTAACCAGCCCGCGCGCTCCACTGGTGCCAAAAGAGACGCCGCTCTCCTGCATGATATCTTTTAAGGTAACTAACATTATAATCCTCCGGTTTTCGGGTAGATCGGCCATCATCTCCGCCGCGTTCATCTTCGGAAAAGCCATAAACGGCCGGCACAATAAAGCTGATTATCAAATTTTACATATAATAGCTTTTCTTTTTTATAGTGGGGGTACTTAAATGAGGCGGTATTAGCTTTAGTCTTTAATGCAGCGCACAGATTGATATATATCCTTATTAGCTGGTCTATCAGGCACTTCGGCATAGCTACTGCCTACGTTTAAAGTGTAAGCATAAGACTCAGTGAGTTCATTAGCCCAGAAACTCGCCCGGCTATTAAAAGCGGCAAACATCATGCCTGATATACTGAAGGAATAATCGCCGGCCGGCAGAGCAGAGAAGCCAAAAGTATCAGCGCCGTTTGCCCAAGTTTTGGCTCTTAAATTATTTGAGCGAGTTTCCTCATCATCACCAACATGGGCGAGCAGGTTATTAAACTCCTGCTTTGTGGGCAGATGCCAGCCGCTGGGGCAAAAATTGCTATCTGTAGCTGTAGTGCCTTTATAGAGAAGGCCATAAGTGGCCACATTGTCGCTATTGCCATCGGGGGCTTTGTAATCGCCGATTTTGCGGGCATAGTTTTCGGCCAGCCATTCCTGGCAGTTTATGGCTATTGTTTTATATTCGCGGTTATTATCACTACTATCTCTTAGGGTACCGCTCACACCATTTGTTAAGCCGTTTTTGCATGTGTCACAATTGTCCCCGCCCATTAGGGGATTGGCGCATTCGCAGTTGGCGCCTACCCGGCCGCTTTTGCAAGTAGCACAATTTTCGCCTTCCCGTCCTTCGGCACAGCTATTGCAATTATTGCCGGACCAGTTGGCATTACAGCTATTGCAGAAATCGCCTTCCCAGCCGGTATTTTCATCGCAAATGCAAGTGCCGTTACCGTTTTTACCGTCGTCGCAAGTGCCGTGGCCGCAGCTCGCCGGGCATGCTGTGCAGTTTTCGCCATAAAAGCCGCTGGAACATTCGTCGCAATCATCACCGGTGAAGCCGGTTGGGCAGCCGGTTGGTTCATCGCAGTTATCGCCTTTATAACCATCTTTACAACTATCGCAATTGGCTCCGGTGAAGTTGCCGTTACAGGTGCCAGTGCATTTGCCGTCACCATCTATGCCCAGGCTGGCGGTGCCGTTTTTACAGCTTGGGGTTTTGTCGCAGTTTGGTCCCCAGAAATTGCCGCTGCAAATGTCGCAGTTATCACCGCTCCAGCCGGTACCTTGCGGACAATTATTGTTGTTGTTGTTGTTGTTGTTGTTGTTGTTGTTGCCTTTTTGTTCGGTTTTGCTGTTTTCGCCATTGTTTTCGGCTGGCGTTTTTTCTTTTTCGCCGCAAGCTGTAAGAGCCAGGGTTAAAGCGCAAAATAGTGCCAGTTTACAGCCAGTTGTTGTCTTCATAACCTTTTTTTCTCCTTATAAAAGTAAAATTCATTGGCTAATTTGCCAATATTTAAGCCACCCGGTTGTAGCGGCGCGGCAGTTCTATTATTATTTTTTTTGATGTCAAGAGTGTTTATAACACAGTGAAAATAAAGGTGAAAATGATGTAAGTGATCGGTGTCACAATGGCAATTTTTGTAATAGTGTGAAATAAAAAGGGAAAATGAATAGGACAAAAAATTGATTGTGCGCCGGTTGCCGGGAAAATTATTTTTGTAAATTTTTAATGGTGGCTATTGTGAGCTCTGTGCATTCGGCGATAAAGTTAGGTGTACAGCCCCTGGCCAGCATTTTTTTGGCAGTTTCCAGAGCTTGTTCGCGTTTTCCATGTTCGCTTATGGCTCTTTCTTGGGCTATAAGCGCCTCTTCTTTTTTCTTAAGCTGAGTTTGTTCTTGTTGTAACTCGGCTTGTTCTTGCTCAAGTGTAGCTTGTTCTTGCTCAAGTGCAGCTTGCTTTTGCTCAAGCTGCGTGCGGATAGTGGTTAGTTCTTTTTCACCTTCGGCCAACTCTTTGGCTTTTTCAACAAACACTTTCTCTTTTTCGGCAAATTTTTGTTCAGTTTCAGCAAATCTTTGTTCAGTTTCAGCAAATTTTTTCTCAGTTTTCTCCTTATTGATATTCCATGAAATAAAATCGCGGTGTGCTCTTTCGCGGTCGGCTGCAACTCCTACCAGCTTGGTGTTATTCAGTAGCTCTAGGTAAAAGTTATGGGCCTTACCGATAGCCGGTACCGCGCTTTCCATGTAATCCTCCTCGTGCGCATGGGCAAAAAAGCGTACCCAAGCAGCAAGTTCTTTTGTAATATTACCACATTTTTCCGCTTTGTGGAGCTCCAGAAAA
>JAEEML010000149.1 GCA_016283195.1 Deltaproteobacteria bacterium
CGATATTGATGCAGCGGAAGATATTCTCGAGTAATTTGGCCGATTCCGCCGCTTCGGCCGAGGAGACGGGCACGGTGCGGATAATTATCTCATCATAGAGCGCTTTAGCTACTTTAAGGCTATCCGCCGTTACACCGCCCACCACTTTGGGAATGGTGGTGGTGCAAAAAGCGCCGTTATTGGGATCTTCGCGCTCCGGCGAAAAGGCCGCCCAAAAATCGTTATCAAGCTTTAAGCCGGAACCCTTTTCCAAAATGGGCACTACCACTTCGCGGGTGGTGCCGGGGTAAGTGGTGGATTCCAAAACTATGAGCTGGTTTGGGCGGATATGCTGCGCAATGGATTCCGCCGAGCCGACAATATAAGAGACATCGGGCTCTCTTTGGTGCGTGAGCGGCGTGGGCACACAGATGATGAGCGCATCGGCATCTTTGGCCAGCGAAAAATCACTGGTGGCTTTTAAAAGGCCGCTATCTACCGCTTTGGCCACCCGCTCGGCCGCAATGTGCTTAATGAGCGAATGGCCGCTCATGATGGTATTTACCGTGCGTTCGGAAATATCAAAGCCAATGACTTTGAAGGCTTTTTCGGCAAAAGAGAGCGCGAGCGGCAGCCCCACATAACCGAGGCCGATAACGCCGACTACGGCCTCTTTGGCCGCGACTTTACGCATAAAAAGAGCGACATCAGCCATTTTAAGCTCCTTTCAAAGAGCCCTGGGGCTTTTATTTGCCCAAAAGACCAATCATCATGATGCTGGCAACGAGCGAGAGAATAGCGTAAAATTCCGGGAAGGCGGCCAGGATCAGGGTGTTACCAAAGGCTTTGTCGTTACCGCTGCCATAGGTGGCGATACCGGCGGCACATACTTTGCCCTGATAAATACCGGAAATGAAGCAGGCGAGGCCAATGGCGAGACCGGCAGCAAAAACCACAGCCGCTTTATAGGGCGTCATGTTGCTGGTTACTTCGCCGCTAAACATCATAAAAGCCACGAAGCCATAGATACCCTGGGTAGCCGGCATGGAGGAGAGGATCATACCTTTACCAAAGTCGTTTGGGCGTTTCTTAATCATGCCCATAACTGCCTGACCAGCGACCGAGAGTCCCCAGGCCGAACCGGCACCGGCAAGACCCACCATAAGACCCAAACCAGCGATTGCCAAAATACTCATTTCACTCATTTTTTTAACCTCCTACGGTTTATCCTTTTTTAGTTAAGGAACTTAAAGAGAGGGGCTGATACGGCTCGCCGCCTCCCGTAAAGCCAAGGTTTTTGTAAAATTCCACAAAAGTAAGACGGAGCGGGTGCACAAAGCTACTCACCAGCGAGAGGGCAAAGTTAATGGCATGGCCCAAAAGCATGATGAGAATAGTAAAAATAGCGAGCGGTGTAGCCCAATCGGTAGCGCCGCTCTCGTTGGTAATGATTTTGAGCGCCAAATCATTAAACGAAGCGCCAACAAGGCCGCTACCGAGCCCCAGAGCAAAGAGGCGGATATAAGAGAGCAAATCGCCCATAATGCCGGTAATAAAGCTATAGAGGTCGTAAAGACCGATAGCCGGGCGGATAAATATGCTCTTCTCCGGCGAGCCGAAAAAGAGGAGTAAAAAGATGCCGGCAAAAGTAAGCGCCATGCCGAGCCAATCGGGGCCCAAGGTGAGAATCCAGCCTAGTGGATAGCGCTCGCCTAGCGAGAAATCAGCCCAGCCCATATTAAGGAAATTAACTTTTGCTGCCCAGATGAGCGCACCCACAAACATCAAAAGCGAGGAGAGGGGGCGGAGGGCATAGAGCGGGCCATTTAGGCGCCAGCTATTTACCATATTGATGATCATGCCCAAAGAGAGCTGCAAAAAGCCGCAAAGGAGGGCAAAACTCATAGCCGGATAGACCATGATGCCGCCCTTTTTGTAAGAGGCGAGCGGCGGCAAGATTTCTACATTTGGCAAAAGAGCGCCCTCTGTCCCCGGCCCGCCAAAGAGGGTGGCGCCGAAGAAAGTATTGAGTAAAAAGCCCGAAGCCAAAGTAGCGAGGCCCAAAACGCCTACGAGGCCCACCAAAGAGCGCATGTTTTTGGGCGCTTTAAAGAGCGCAATAAGCGCGGCCAGGCAAATGAGAGCGCCATAACCCACATCGCCCAAACAAACGCCGAAAAAGAGCGTAAAGAAGGGGGCCAAAAAGGGCGTTGTCTCCACTTCGTGATAATCGGGCAATTGATAAATCTCGGTAATGGGCAAAAAGAGGCGATTAAAGTGGTTGTTTTTAAACTTAATCGGCGCTGCTTCGCCCTCTTTTACCGCTGAAATTTCATAGTAGACATTATGGGTAGCCAAAAAGGCGCTAAGCTCTTTTTCGGCGGCGGCCGGGAAAAAGCCTTTTAGGGCCAAAATTTGCCCATCGAGGTAGCTCTTCATGTCGGCTTTAGCGCTGTCAAAGCCCAATTTGTCGCCTAAAAGAGCGGCATAACGCGTAAGATGGGCCGCGTTTTGGGCAAAAGAAGCAATTTCCTGCTGCACCTTTTCCCGCTCGCTACTAAGCGCTTTTTCCTGCTCTTTTAGCGTAGCGGCATCCTCCTTAGGCAGGTAAACATGCTCCGCTAGCGGCAATTTATCGGCGGCCAAAGTGGAAACAACATATACGAGGCCGCTTTGGCGGTTAATCTCCAGCCAGAGCTCACCCTCGGGGTTAGCGCTTTTAAAGATATCTTCGCGCAAAATGTAAAAATTAAGGCCGAGGCCGGCCGCGGCCAATTTAGCGATAACTTCCGGGTTGTAACTTCCCCAGGGCGCTATAGCCGCTAAATCCTTTTGCACCGCGATAAGCTCGTTATCCAGGCGATTTGCTTCGGCTTTGAGACTATTAAAAGTAGCGATTAAATCTTTATAAAAGGCCAAATCCTCTTTAGCAGCTGGCAAATTATCCAGATCTTTAGCGCTAAGCGGCGGGAGCTCTTTTAAAACCTGTTGCACCTCTTTTAAAGCGGTTTGGGTTTCCAAAAGAGAGCTCTTTTCGCCTTTAGCGAGCTCATCCACATGGACCAGCCCCAATTTTTGCAAACCGCTTAGCACTTCGTCGCGGTCGCTATGGTGCAGAAGCATGAGGAGCTTTTTCATGGTAACAATCATAATGCTTCCTCCTGCTCTTCGGCGGCCAGCTTTTCTTTCAAAATCTTTTGCGATGACTTGGCCAGATTTTCTTCATCTTCCATGTAGCGCTTGATTTTGAGGATAGACTCTTTATAGCCGGGAATTTGCACTTTTTCGTACAAATTGACCTTTTGGGTGGTCTTTTTGCGGGCATATTCCAAAATATCGGTGGTGTGTTTGGCAATTTCCAGACGCACGGAGAGCTCAATGAGCCCCTTATAGAGCTCAATGCCGCGCGGCAGCCAGCTGGGGCGGCTCACCAGGCTCTCTTCATCGAGCACAAAGTGAATCTCTTTTAGCGCGGGGATATTAACGCCGGCAATAACCCGGCCACTCACATCTATCTTCTCCACTTTAACGAGATTTTGCGGAAACTCATCCCAAAGGCGATAAGTGGGCGCCAAATCGTTTTGCATCTTTTCGTAAGAAGCCGAAAGCTCTTTTACGGTATTACGGGCCTTTTTTACTTCCAGGCGCAGGGCTGACTCCTTGGCCTGCAAGGTGGGGAGAGCCTTTTCCCGCATAGCCAGATCTTTTCTCAGTTTATTGAGAAAAGTCTTATTATATTGAAACTTTAAGGCCATTTACCCCTCCGCGGCCTACTTCTCAGCCGGCCAATACTTTTCGGTAAAGACCTGCTTGATGGCCACTTCGTCTTTGGTGAAATATTTGCCAAAGAGGCGCCAGGCGGTATCCAGCATCTCATCGACTTTGATATTTACATCAATAGCCAAAAGCTTTTCGGAATACTCTTTGGCAAATTCCAAAGTGCGCCGGTCGTAATCGGAGAGGTCAAAGCCATTTTCCAATTTGGTTTTGGCGCTAGCCGCATCGGCATAGAGGCGCACGGCGGCGTTCATCACCTGCGGATGGTCGGCGCGCGTTTTTTTGCCGATAACCTGCTGTTTAAGACGCGACAGCGAGCGGAAGGGGTCGATGATGACCTTGCTGACATCGGTATCGCGGCGCAGGTATAACTGGCCTTCGGTAATGTAACCGGTATTATCGGGAATGGCGTGGGTAATATCGCCGCCATTCAGCGTGGTAACAGCCACCAGCGTGATGGAACCGCCATTGGGGAACTGGGCCGCTTTTTCGTAAATTTTGGCCAAATCACTATAGAGCGAGCCGGGCATACTGTCTTTGGAAGGAATTTGATCCATACGGTTCGAGACAATAGCCAGAGCATCGGCATAAAGCGTCATATCGGTTAAAAGACAGAGCACTTTTTGCCCTTTTTCCACCGCAAAATACTCAGCGGCGGTGAGGCACATATCGGGCACCAAAAGGCGCTCAACCGGCGGGTCACCGGTGGTATTCATAAAGCAAACAATGCGGTCTAAAGCGCCGGCATTTTCAAAGAGCTGGCGGAAGAAAAGAAAATCATCGTTACTCATGCCCATACCGCCCAAAATGATGATATCGGCCTGGGCTCTTAGAGCAACTGTCGCCATAACTGAGTTATAGGGCTGATCGGCATCGGCAAAGAAGGGAATTTTCTGGCCGGTAACCAAGGTGTTATTCATATCGATACCGGCAATACCGGTGGCGATGAGCTCGGACGGCTCCTGGCGGCGCACTGGATTACAGGAAGGGCCGCCAATTTCCACCTCTTTGCCGTTGACCTCCGGGCCGCCGTCGATGGGGTGGCCAAAGGGGTTAAAAAAGCGGCCTTTCAGCTCATCGCTCACTTTGAGAGTCGGCGGCTTGCCGGTAAAGACCACTTCGGCATTGGTGGCAATACCCTGGGTGCCGGTAAAAATCTGCAAAGTAACGGCTTCACCGTCAATTTTCACCACCTGCGCCGGGCGGCCATCTACATAGGCCATCTCTTCGTTGGTAATGCCCTGCGCTTTTACTGTACAGGTGGCTTTGGTGATGTTTTCTATCTTGGTATAGACCTTTTGAAAGGCTTTGGTATTCACGCTTATGCCCTCCTCTCGGCGATCATGGCCATGAGCTGCTCTTTCAGGCTGTTAAAGCTGTCGCTCTCAAATTCCTGATAATTCATCTGTTTCATCAGGTTGATGAGCTTTTTGAAATAAGCGCTCACCAGCTCAAAGGAATCAAAATTAAAATCGCTATCGCAAATGCCTAAAACCAAATCCACCATAAATTTTTGCCGGGGCAGAGGAGTTGAGGCATCAATTTTGTCAAAAGCATCCTGTTGCAAAATAACAAAGTCGATAACTTCCGATTTATTAAAGAGAATATGGTAATTAACCGGCACGCCGTCATCACCTAAAATATTGATTTGATCCTGCGCTTCGCGGCCTCTTAGGAGAATATCTTTCAGGCGCATGACCTTATCGGCCCAGCCTTTTTCCACTGTGCTGTCGAGGTAAGCGACAACTTCGGGATATTCCAGATATTTGGAATAAGAGTCAATGGGATCAACTGCCGGATAGCGCTTGGAATCGGCCCGCGGCTGAGCCAGAGCGTAGAAGCAGCGAGCCGCTTTTTTGGTGGACTCAACCACCGGCTCTTTTAAGTTACCGCCGGCCGGGGAAACGGTGCCGATAAAGGTGATAGATCCGCTCTTGCCGTTATTTAAATTGACATAGCCGGCCCGGGCATAAAAGCTGGAAATGATTGCTGAAAGATCCATCGGGAAAGCGTCGGGGCCGGGCAGCTCTTCCATGCGGTTACTCATCTCGCGGAGAGCCTGGGCCCAGCGGGAGGTGGAGTCGGCAAGTAAAAGCACTTTAAGGCCCATCATGCGGTAATACTCGGCAATAGTCATGCCGGTATAAACCGAAGCTTCGCGGGCGGCCACCGGCATATTGGAAGTATTACAAATGATGATGGTGCGCTCGGAGAGTTTGCGCCCGGTGCGCGGATCATCGAGCTCCGGGAAGGTGGAGAAGATTTCCACTACTTCGTTAGCACGCTCGCCGCAGGCCACAATGATGATGAGATCGGCTTCGGCATATTTAGCGAGGGCGTGCTGCAAAACCGTTTTACCGCAACCAAAGGGGCCGGGAATAAAGCCGGTGCCGCCTTCGGCGATGGGATTTAAGGTGTCGATGGTTCTAACACCGGTTTCCATAATCTTAAAGGGGCGGGGCTTATCTTTGTAGCCGGTGACTTCCACTTTTACCGGCCATTTCATAGTCATGGTGACCTTTTTTTCTTCGCCGGCGGCGTTTTTGATGGTGGCCATCACGTCGTCAACGGTGTAATCGCCGGCAGAGGCCAGAGAAGCGATAGTCCATTCGCCTTTTATATCAAAGGGCACCATGATTTTGTGCGGCACCCAACCCTCTTTGACTTCGCCCAGCCAAGAAGCGGCTTTTACTTTGTCGCCCACTTTGGCAAGCGGGGTAAAGTGCCACTTTTTAACTCTGTCCAGCGGGTCGGTATATTGGCCGCGCTTCAAAAAGACGCCTTCCATCTTTTCCAAATCGTTTTGCAAGCCGTCATATTTTTGCGAAAGCATACCGGGGCCCAAAGTTACTTCCAGCATGTGGCCGGTAAAGCGCACAGTGTCGCCGGTGCGCATGCCGCGGGTGCTTTCAAAAACCTGAGCAAAAGCCCGTTTGCCACGGATTTTAATCACCTCGGCCATGAGCTCGGTGCCCTTTAGGTTGATGTAACAGACTTCATTTTGGCCCACCGGTCCATCGACTTCGATAGTGACCAAATTGGAGACAATACCTACTACTTTTCCCTGAGTGCTCATATTTCACCTGGTTCCTGCATGGATAGCGGCAGCAATATCAAATTGCCCTCTGGCGGCAGCCAAAAGACTTTTGAGGGTTTTCTCACCGCTTTCTTTATCTAAATTTTGCCAACGCTGGGCAATAGCTGCCCTGAGGCAGGTGGCTAAAACAATTTCTATCCCGAATATCGAGCCACCGGCGAGGTCGTCAATAACGCTAAGGCGCAGTTCATCAAGCGCTTTTTCATATTCTTCCAGATTATCTTTGGAAAGAGCGCTGATTTTTTCCACCCAGGGCAAAAAGGGCGAGAGGCCAAAATCAGGTGCGGAAGAGCGCAAAATTTGCTCTTTAAAGCTGTCCGCGCCCAAAAGATAAGCGGAAAGGGGCTTTTTAGCGGCGCCGTTTTTATTAATAATATCGCGGTAATTGATGGCAGCCAGCACGTTTCTGAGGTCGAGCTCAAAGCGGTAATATTCGGTAATAAAATGATTATCTAAAGCGAGAACTTCATTAAAGAAGAGCTCAAAAAGCTGATCTTCCCAGGAGAGGTCGCTATTTAAGGGGCGCTTTTCCTGGTAAGCACGAATAAAAATGAGCATATAATCGGGCAGCTCGCCGCTGCCTTTAAGCTGCTTTTCCAGCTCCTCCCAGCTAAAATTGCCGCGCTCATCAAAAGTAAAATCGCTTTCGCCCTTTAAAAGGGCCAGCAAATTACTATGGTCATAAGGATAGCGGATAAAGGGAAAGAGCACACTGTCGGTGGGCGACACCAAAGCGGCGCAATCGGCGACTAAAGCGGGAAAATCCACCGCTTCCTTGCCTTTATCCAGGCTTATTTCCGGAAGCCCAGCTGCCAGATAGTAATACTCACTGGCCATTATTTATTCCCCAAAAATGAGCTTTCTGGAAGCTGGGCGAATATATGAAGCAAAGAGTTCTTTGAAATCAGCTTCACTCATGGTGATTTGGTAAGAGCCGTTTTTCGGGCCGATGGTAAAGCCGCCCTTTAAGTTTCCGGCAAATTCCAGTGTGAGGCCGCTATCCAGGAGCTTTTTAAGAGCCACTTTTAAAGCGCTATCCAGCTGCTCTTTTTTGGCTGCCGGGAGCAAAACGGTTAAATCGGCAGCGGCAGCGGAGTCGGAGGCAAAAGCGGCGGTGGCACTTTCGATGAGATTGCCCAGCACCTTGGGGTCATCAAGAGCTTCACCCAGAGCTTTATCCAGCATTTTGGCGCTCACCAGGTCGATAATCTGCTGCTTTAACTGGGCGACCATCTTTTGAGAAGCCAGTTTCATCTCGGTTTCGTTGTTGCGCTTCTGCTCTAAAGCTTCTTTTTCGGCTTCGGCGATAATGGCTTTGGCCTCTTCACGGGCCTTTTTAATAATAGCCGCCGCCTCTTCTTCGGCTTTAGCTACCTTCTTTTGGGCCTCTTCTTCACCTTTTTTGAGACCTTCGCTGTAAAGTTTATCAGTTAGTGCTTGCAATTTATCTTCCATGGTCAAACCTCGCACAAAAAGACCTCCATCCTTTAACAACAAATAAGCTATTAATGCCAGAGTTATTTTTTTACAAAAGGTGAAAAACAATTTTAAAGCGCTCTGCCGGCGGCCGGGATTTCCTGGCTTCCGGCTCTTTCCCTTGGCGGGAACATTATTATTTATGCTTATATTTCAAGCTTTTGGCTGCTTCGTTGACAGGAAGTTGAGACTTCATGTATCTATGCTGCTTGGGCGCTGGAGAATATGCTCTACACCAATAACATCAAGGAGAATTTTATGAAAAAATACGCTAAGATAATTATGAGTTTTATGCTGCTCGGTCTCATGCCCTTTGGCGCGGTAAGTTGCGGAACTGCAGAGGAGGAAACCCCGGCAATCAAAGCCGAGGATTACAAAACAGTGACCATCGACGGCAAAACCTGGATGGCCGAAAATCTAAAGTATGAATCCAGTGAATTTAAATGTTACGGCGAATCCACTGAAGATTACAAAGAAAAATACGGCTGTCTTTATAGCTGGGAAGCGGCCAAAAAAATCTGCCCTGCGGGCTGGCATCTGCCATCTTATGATGAAGCCAAGGCGCTACTCGATTATGCTTATGATAATCGCGACGACGATAGCACCTTCCTCTCGCTTATTGCCAAAGATTCTGCTTGGGAAGAATACCCCAAGCAGGGCAATAATAAATTTGGCTTTTCGGCTATGCCGGCGGGCATAATAATCGATACTTTTCATATAGAAACCGGCGTCAGTACTGGTTTTTGGACTTCCACCGCCTCTGACGAAACCGGCGCCCATGTTTTGTACCTGGGGTTTGTGGGCTTTACTCCCATCTCTTTTATTGTGCCCATCGGAGTTACTAACGCCGCCATTATGCAAACATTTATAACCGAAACAGGCCGCTTTTCCGTGCGCTGCGTAAAAGATTAATAAGAAGAATTTGCGCTTACCCAGCCTCCTGCCAAATACAGTTAAAATATAAGCGCCGGCCGTGAGGTTTTTAGCTTAAACTCTTGGGCGCGCCTTGCGGAAAATTATAGACAATACCCCGGCAAGAGATTAGTAAGTATGGGCTCCTCCGGGAGAAAATTTTAGTGAGGATAAAATGCGTCTAAAAGAAGTAGCTAGGCATTTATTACCGGCGCCACTTTATAATGGTGCGGAAAAAGTAGCGCGCAAAATAAGCTGGCAGCTACGCTATCGGGGGAACACCTATTATTGCCCCTGCTGTGCTCAGCGTTCCGGCTCATTTAAAAAATTTCGTTCCAAAAGTATCGACCTAGAGCGCTTAAAACCGCAAAATAGCGCCGTGCGTTGCCCAATATGTCATTCACTCCCGCGTCATCGCATTATTGCCCACTACCTTAGTAAAAACACACTCCCCCAGCTTACGGCCGGGCCCTTTATCTTTTTTGCTCCGGAACAGGCGCTCATTAACTACTTTAAAAAAGCCGATATTCACTACCAAAGCGCCGATCTTTTTAGAAAAGATGTTGATTTGCACATCAGTATTACAGATATGCCTTTTGAAGGTGGCACTATTTCGGCCATTATGTGCAACCACGTACTGGAACATGTAGACGATTATAAAAAGGCCTTAAGGGAAATAGCGCGGGTTTTACAGCCCGGCGGCCTTTTTCTTTTTACTGTTCCCATGAAGAGTGATTTAGAAAAAACTATTGAAGATCCTACTGTTACCGATCCGAAGGAACGCATAAAACGCTTTGGCCGCTTTGACCACCTGCGCCTCTTTGGCCTTGATTTGCTGGCCGTTTTGCGCGCGAGTGGCTTTAGTGTGGATATTATCAAAGGTGATGAACTGCCGGCTGAGATAATGCCGGTTACCGGGCCGGTTGATTATGACATTAACTGGCTCTTTGTTTGTACCAAAAACAGTTAAATCTAAAGACCCGTTAGTCCAGAAAATTATGGACAACATCTTGGCAAGAGGTTAGTAAAGGTAAGCTCTTTTTTTGAGGAGGCACTATGATTCCTTATATTGATATTCCCCCACTGCCGCTCATCGGCGAACTTAAAATACAGCCTTTTGGCTTTTTAGTTTTTTTGGCTCTCCTTGCGGCTTACCATACCGCTATATGGCACGGGCGGCAAAAACAGCAGGATCTTAACAAAATAGGCACCCTGGTGGTTTGGGTGGTGGTGGGCGCTTTTGTTATGGCCCACGTGGTTTCGGTAGTTTTTTACTTCCCCGAGCGCCTTAGGGAAAACCCCTTGGAAATTTTTTACATTTGGTCTTCGCTCTCCTCTTATGGCGGCTTTTTCGGCGGCACGGTGGCGGCGCTCATTTATCTCAAAAAAGAGAAACTGCCGGTATTGCCTTATTGCGATACTCTCGCCATTGCTCTGGTTACTGCTTGGTTCTTTGGACGCATGGGGTGCAGTGTGGCCCACGACCATCCAGGTAGCCCAACCAGCCTCTTCTTTGGCGTAAATTATCCCGGCGGGCCGCATCACGACCTCGGCTTTGAAGAGTGGGTCTTTACCGTTTTTCTGGTTGTTGTGGTCTTTATTTTGCGCCATAAAAATCCCCGTCCGGGCGTTATTTTAACTACAATTGTCATTCTCTATGCCCCGGTGCGCTTTATGATGGATTATTCCCGCACGGTGGATAAGCTCTATTTTGGCTTTACTCCCGGCCAATACTTTTCTGCGGCTCTCTTTCTTATTGGCGTTGGGCTTTTAGCGAAACTCCTGCATGGGAGCCCAGCGGCCGCTTTGGCTGTAGGCGTGGAAGGGGCTACTCCGGCCGAGCCGGAAAAGACAAAGCGCAAAAATAAGAAGAATAAGAAGAAATAGGCGGTTAATCAGCGGAAGCTTTACGGATTTTCAGGCGTATTGCAATCAGCGCCGGTGTATCCCCAAGCGCATTTGTTGCAATAGGCACCGTCCCAGTTGCCTGTGCAGGGGCAACCGGCTTTGTCGTCCCACTGCTCGCTATGTGCGCCGCAAGAATAATCTTTTATACAGCGTACAGTAAGCAGTGAGCCGCTATAACTACTGTTGCCAAACTTTAGACTGGGGATAGTAAATGAATTGAATGTTTCATCAATAGCGATGCTGATATTGTAGATGTTATCATAGCCGGCGGCTATATATGTGGCGCTCCAAAAGTAGGCATAAGCATTACGGCTGTTAAGAGTCGGAGAACCATCATTGTTTATATAGCCCCAACCGGCTGGTAGAGCATTAAAGCCGGTGGGAGTTACCGAATTGGTAACAGCATAAGTCCACAGCTCATTGTCTTCTATTAGAGCGTAGGCTTTTTGATCTATACAATAGCCATTGTCATCACATACAGTTTCATAACCGGCGTTATACAAATAGTTTGATAGTTCAGCGAGATCCTTATACACCGGCAGGTGCCAACCGGTCGGACATACCTCCAGGGCATCATCATAGGAGTAAAGGCAGCCATAATTATTTTTAAAATTGCTGTCGGCAGGATCGGTATAGCATTTGATACCATTTTCCTCATTTTCGATCTGCATATTCTTCGCCATCCAGACCTGAGTGCCAATTGTTACTGTCGGATAAATATTATGGTCATCGTCCATCATATAGCCATCCTGCAGAGTGTTGCAGTCTTCGCCCTCCCAGTAATCTGAGCAGCCGTCTTCTGCCCGGCAATGGCCGTTACTTTTGTCGCAGGTGCCGTTTTTGCAGGAACAGGGCTTACAGTTGGGATAAGTGCCCCACTCGTTGTCATGGCAAGCATTGGTGGTAGTTTCTTTATCGCATTTTTTGCCTTCCCAGCCGCTTGCGCATTGACATTTGCTACTTTCTGCGTCCCAGGACCCATGCTCGCCGCAATCTTGCTCGTTGCATTTATCGCCCTTCCAGCCGATTGCACAAATGCACCCCACCGCTTCTTCGCTGTACTTGCCGTGCGAGCCACAGTCAGGCCTAATGGTATTATTACCAGGGTCAGTGGTAGGTTCATCTTCTGCCGGAGGAGTCGGTTTTTCTCCGCAGGCGGCTAAAAACAGGGCCAGAGTACAAACAACTAACGGAGAGAACAAACGGCTCTTTTTCATGGGATTTCCTTCCATTATTACAGAGCGTTGATAATTAGCACTTAAAGGGCTCCTCTTTAAGCTAAGACATTTTCCGCAAATTTTTTAAAAATGTACACTGTTTTTTCCAAAAAAAATGCTTGTCACCGGAGATTTTGTCGGGCATAGTGCCTACCCCTAGGAGGTGCCCCTATGGCCAAATACAGATGTAAAGTGTGTGGCGAAGTTTTCGAAGTAGCCGCTGGGAAAGAACCCGTTTGCCCGCGCTGTGGTGTGCGCGGTGACAAATTAGTCTTAATAGCCGAAGAGCCCAAAAAGGAGGAAAAACCTATGAGTAAGTATGCCGGAACCGAAACCGAAAAGAATTTGCAAACCGCTTTCGCCGGGGAGTCGCAAGCTCGCAATAAATATACATATTTTGCCTCTGTTGCCAAAAAAGAGGGCTTTGAACAAATTTCGGCTATCTTTTTGAAAACTGCCGATAACGAAAAAGAGCACGCCAAAATGTGGTTTAAGGAGCTCGGTGAGCTGGGCAAAACCACCGATAACCTGGCGGCTGCCGCAAACGGCGAAAACTTTGAATGGACCGATATGTATAAAGGGTTTGCCGAAACCGCCGAAAAAGAGGGTTTTGGCGATTTGGCCGAAAAATTCCGCGCCGTAGCCGCTATCGAAAAGCACCATGAAGAGCGTTATCGCGCCCTTTTAAAGAATATCGAGAATAAAGAAGTCTTTAAAAAGAGCTCGGTTAAAGTGTGGGAATGTCGCAACTGTGGCCACATTGTTGTGGGCATGGAAGCGCCGGAAATTTGCCCCACCTGTGCCCACCCGCAGAGCTATTTTGAAATAAACGCTGAAAATTACTAATCTATATGGCCGCGGCAAAAAATTATTATGCCATTTTGGGCCTGGATAAAAATGCCACGGCCAAAGAGATAAAAAGCGCCTACCACCGTCTGGCTATGCAATATCACCCGGATAAGAATCCCGGTGATAAAGCGGCCGAAGAACATTTCAAAGAGATAACCGAAGCTTATAATGTGCTCTCCGATGAGCGCCAACGAGCTCGCTATGACCTTGGCGGCAGCGATTTTAATTTTAATTTTAATGGCACCGCCGGCGCTGATTTTATAAATGACATTTTCAGCCAGTTTTTTAACGGTGCCAAAAACGCCAGAGCCCGCGGGAAGCCGCATGATATTAAGGAAACTGTGCACATTACTTTGGAAAACGCCGCTCTTGGCGCCACCATTAAGCGCACTATGCGCCTGGAAGAGCCCTGTGCCACCTGCCAGGGTACGGGAGCGAAGCCCGGCACGGCGCCCACTATTTGCGGCGCTTGTGGCGGTAGTGGGCGCATTGAGGTACCGCGCGGCCTTTTTAGCGTGAGTAGAGAGTGCTCATATTGTCACGGCCGGGGGCGTATTGTCCATGAGCCCTGTCCCACTTGTTTGGGGCGCGGAGTTCTCGCCAAAGATCGCACCTTTAATGTCACTATTCCGAAAGGTGCAGCCAGCGGCACCACGGTGCGCTTTAGGGGCGAAGGGCGCATAGAGCCGCAGGGGCGCGGCGATTTACTCTTTGTGATAAAGGTTGATAAGCACAAAGATTTTACCCGCGAGGGTAACGATATAAAATATAAGCTTTTAATCTCTGTTCCCCAGGCGGTTCTTGGCACTATGCGCGAGGTGCCGACTCTTTACGGCCCGGTTAATATGCGCATCCCGGCCGGTACCAAATCGGGCACAATTATGCGCCTCAGAAATAAGGGAATGCCCTTTATTAATAGCGATATGGTTGGTGATGAACTGGTGGAAATTATTGTAAAAATTCCCACGAGCCTTACGCCGGAACAGGAAGCGCTTTATAAAGAACTGGCCCGTCTTGATGGTGAAATAGTCATCCCCCAGGAACGCACCGTGTGGGATCGCATGAAAGCTATGTTTGATTAAATAAAATATCCCTAATATCCATATATATTCAAATAGTTCCGCCTCGCCATTTGTCAAAATGGAGAGGGGGTTAGGGGGTGAGGCCTAGAATTTCTCCCAATGAATGCGGCTTTCGTCGAATTTGTCTTTGGGCTCGCCTTGGCCGGCCGGGTAGCCGAGCGGAATAATGCTAAAGGGCACGGTTCCCGCCGGGAGCTCTAAAAATTCGCTGATGGCTTTTACTCTTTCATCTACAGAATAAACGCCCACCCACACGGCGCCTAGGCCTTTGCTGTGAGCAGAGAGCAGAATATTTTCGGTAACGGCGCTCATATCTTGAATCCAAAAGGCCTTTTCCATGCCTGGCTGACTTAAATCAACTGTCGCGAGCGGGATAATGGCGGCGCTGGCCGAAAGGAGCATTTTGGCGTGCGGATGGGCGGCGGCAAGAGCTTTTAGGCGTTCTTTTTGGGTAATCACCACAAAAGACCAGGGGCGCCTGTCCATAGCCGAAGGGGCAGCCATGCCGGCTTTCAATATATCTGTGAGAACATTTTGGGGAATTTCCGCACCCTCTTTAAAGGAGCGCACACTTAAACGGGTTAAAATGGCTTCTTCGGCACTCATTTTGGCCTCCTGAGTGGTTTTAACATTTTCCGGGCATTTGCTTTGGCAGGCTGCGAAAGCCATAAGTGGTGCCAAAAGTAAAAACAAGGCTTTTTTCATTTCTTTTCCTTTTCTCCGGCATTTAGAGGTGGCCGGCAACCATTAACTGCTTAGTCTATTTAATTAGCACGATTTTGTAAAAATTTTCTATATTGCCAAATGTATCAAATTATAATAAGCCCGCTTTCAAGGTATGCTTTGGGGGTGCCGTAAAATTTTATAGGGATAGTTTTTTTATGCGCTGCGAAATGGTTTGGTAGAATAGTTAACTGATGAGTATTTAAAAACTTTTTGCCGGCGCTTGTTCTATAGATGGTAGGAAAAGCAAAATGAATAACGAACAATACGATATTACTTTGAAAAAGAGGGAAACGCTCAAATATCTGACTACTCGTGTACTTATGGTTTTTACTCTGCTTGGCGGACTGCTAATAAGTGTTTTAGCCATGAACTATATGGGCTATGTGGCTACCTCCTTTAATGCCCAGCTGGCTGCCCGTTTTGTCTCTTTATTGGCTCCGGGGATGGAGCGCATTTTAGCCGAAAGCGGTGAGGCGGAAAGAATCACCGCTGAGCTTGGGCGCTTGCAAGAACTGGAATTTATTTACTATAGTGCCCTTGTTGATGCAGATGGCAATGCTTTTGCTGAATGGCTGCGCCCCGGTGCGGCGCCTATTTTTAAGGCTAAAGCGGCTAAAAATATTGCCGATGGTGTCTTAGAGCGCAAGGGTAAAGCTTTTTATTTGAAAATAGCCCTTAAAGAGGGTAGCAAGTATAGCATTCTTTTCGGTATTGATGCCACCGGTATGATGATGTCTAACTTTGGTAAATTTAAATATTTTTATCTCTGGTTCTTTTTAGCGCTCTCACTGGTGGGCTTTGGCGCTATATATTTTGCCAATAAGCACCTTATCCGCCCGCTTACCGGTGTTGGTGATTATGCTGCCGAAATACTCACTAAAAACGATTTGACAATTACTCTCCCCAAAGAGAGCGAGACGGAAATAGGCCAACTGGCCGCCGTTATTAATACGCTGACGGCTAAAATACGCCATACGCTATTGGCTTTAAAAGATACCTGCAGAGCTTTTGAAGAGATAGTGAATGATTTGGGAAATTCCGGCGATACCGTCACCAAAGGTTCGGAGATTATTGAGCGGCATAGTGATAATACTATGAGTAAAATGGCAGAACTTGCCGATTCTTTCGGAAAAGTTTCGGCCAAATTGCAGGAGCTTACAGCGCAAACCGAGCGCGGCTCCACCACTGTTTACGAAATGAGCCAAGTAAATCAGGAAGTTTTTGGCAATGTTACGGCTATGAGCGCGGCGGTGGCGGAATCTATAGCCGCTACTCACCAAATGACCGAAGCCATTCAAAAAACAGGCGATTATGTAAAGCAGCTCAATACCGATATTGAAAGCGTCAATAGCTCCATGAATCGTTTGGATTCCTCTATTGCCCTGGAGGAAAAGAGTGCCAAGGATTCCATAGAGCTTTCAAAGGAGCTTAGTATTAATTCCGATAACGGTTTGCACGCTTTAAGGGAAACCATCAAAGGAATTGGCAAAATCAAAAAAAGTTCACATGAAACGGCCAGAGTTATTACTACTCTCGGCGAACATGCCATGAATATCGGTAATATTCTCCATGTGATAGAAGATGTTACCAAGCAGACAAACCTTTTAGCCTTAAACGCTGCTATTATCTCGGCTCAGGCCGGAGAGCATGGGCGGGGATTTGCTGTTGTCGCTAATGAAATAGGAGCGCTGGCCGGGCGCACTAAAGATTCCACTAAAGAAATCGCCGATCTGATTAACGCCATCCAGGATGAAGCCCAAAAAGCCGTTGCGGCTATGGAGGAGAGCAATTTAACCATTGAGCAGGGCGCTCATGTTGGTGTGCAGGCGGCAAAAGCCTTTGATAAATTGAGAGAATCAGCCGATAAATCAGCCGTTTTGGCTAAATCCCTGTCGGCAGCTACTACCGAGCAGGCCGGCGATGTTAAAGCGGTAACCGAAGCCATTAAAACGATAACCTCCATGGTTGGTGAAATCAATAGAGCCTCGATAAGTCAGGCCAAAGAGGCCGAAGCTCTAAATGAGAGCACTGGTAAAATGCACCTTTTAAACGAGCAAGTGGCACGTTCGAGTGAAGAGCAGGCTAAATCGGCTCAGGATGTTTTAAAAGCCATCAAAAATATTTCCGAGGTGGCCAATTTGGTAAGTAGCAGCCAAAAAGCTCAGACAGAGAGCACCAAACTGGCTGTCGTTACGGTTAATGATGTTGATAATTATGTGAAATCACAAAATGATTCAGCGCATGATCTTACTGCCGCTATTAACGAAATAAATCAGCAAATCGGCAAGCTTTCGCAATATACCGGCGAGTTTAAAATATAATTTTTGCGATACAAAGCGCTAGCGAATGAGATTTGAGGGAAAGCCATGAGTGCTGTGCAAGATAAATTAGAAAACAGATTAGCTTTTAGAAAGCGTCTCAAATATGTTTTTGCTTCCAGAATCGGCGGTATAATCGGCGGTTTTGCGGTTATCGATTCTTTAGTGCTCTTTTTTGTGGCCCTAAGTTATGGTGCTTTGGTGTACCAGGCTCAGGCGGTTAATGCCATGACATCCTTTATTACTCCTCACTTGGAGCTGGCACTGGATGGCGGCAGTGATGCGGAGCAGGTTCTCGGGAAATTTGCCGAGCTTTCTTTTGTCTCATATGCCTCTTTGACCGATAAACAAGGAAAAACGGTGGCCGAATGGAAGCAGGAAGGCGGTGGGGACTCTTTTCATCACAGTTATGCCCGGCATATTGCGCCCGGTGATTATGAATTTACCGCTAACGGTATGTATAACCGCTTTAAAATTAAAGATTATAGCTTGGTTGTCGGCACCTCTATTTCTGAGACTATGGGGCGCAACTTAGCTAATTATTGGCTACTCTATCTGCTAATTGGCGTTTTGGTTATCGCTTTAATAGCGATTGTCTTTTATCTCTTTAATAAGAGAGTTTTAAATCCTTTGGTGGATATTACCAGCTATGCTACTAAAATTATTGATGAAAACGATCTTACTATAACTATTCCGGCGAGTTACAGAAATGAAATTGGCCGGGTGGCTAAGTGCATTAATTTGGTGATGGCTAAACTGCGCAATATTCTTCTTGGGCTCAGTGAGACTTGCCGGGCTTTTGAGGAGATAAACGGCAATTTGCAAAAAGCCGGAAGCGCTATTACAACCAATGCCGGCGCCATTCATCAAAGTATAGGTAGAGCCAGAGAAATAACCGGCGAACTGACCAAATCATTTGCCGATGTTTCCGGCAAGCTGGAAAATTTGGGGGCCCAGAGCGAGCGCGGATCCACCACAGTTTATGAGATGGGGCAGGTTAACGAGGAGGTTTATAACAATGTCACAGCTATGAGCAGCTCAGTTAATCATTCCATCGCCGCTATTGAGGAAATGACCGGCACCATTGAGCAAACTGCCGGATATGTTGAACAATTAAGTTCCGGTATAAGTGTTGTTACTGCCTCTATGGGGCGTCTTGATACTTCTATAGCCGAAGAAGAAAAAGGGGCGCTTGATTCCATAGAAGTAGCCAAAGAGCTCTCCTTAAATGCCGCGAGCGGTATGGATGCTCTTAATGAGACCATTAAGGGCATAGGCGAAATTCAAAAGAGCTCCGCAGAGGCTACAAAAGTTATTGTCTCTTTGGGCAATCATGCCATGAATATCGGCAATATTCTCAGAGTGATAGATGATATTACCAAGCAAACTGGCCTGCTCGCCTTAAATGCGGCTATTATTTCCGCCGATGCCGGCGAGCATGGGCGCGGCTTTGCCGTTGTGGCCGAAGAAATCGGCGCTCTTGCCGGGCGTACCAAGGCTTCTACCAAAGAAATAGCCGGCCTCATCGCTACTATTCAAAGCGAAGCGCAAAAGGCCGTTGCGGTGATGGAAGAGAGCAATCTAACCATTAAACATGGGACCAAACTTGGTGCTGAGGCCGCCAGTGCTTTTGATAAACTCAAAGCATCGGCCGATAAATCGACCTTACAAGCAAAAGCCCTGGCAGCGGCCACCAGTGAGCAGACGGCCGATGTGGCGGCCGTTAATAAAGCTATCGCGGTAATAAGCAGCACGGTGGATGAACTCAATAATTTTGCTGCTCGCCAAGCCGAAGAAGCGGCTACCATGAATAAAGCGGCCGCTAAGATGAATTTGCTCAATCAGCAAGTGGCCCATTCCAGTGAGGAACAGGCCCGTTCGGCTAAAGATGTTTTAAAGGCTATAGAAAATATTTCCTCCATGACTTCTATGGTCAAAGAGCAGCAGGAAGCGCAGATAGAGAGCACTAATGAAGCTGTGCAAGCTGTTGATTTTGTAAATAAAAACGCCCTAACTCAAGGAGAGGCCGCCGAGAAACTGGTGAGCATTATTGAGGCAATTAATAACCAGCTCTTGCAACTTGCGTCTTTTACCGGTGAATTTAAAATATAAATGGCACCATTAAGAAAAAACATAAAAATTTAACTGATATAGCGCATATTTTTCGCTATAAAATCGCCTTTTAAATCTTAAATTTTTAGATAGATCTATAGACAAAAGGCTTTTCTTTAGATATAAGCCGTAGCTGCAAACGCTGCGGTGATAATAGCTGCCGCTCGTTCCCAAATTTTTTCCCACCAATTGGAGCCAATAATGCCTGAGAGTTCAATTAGCGCCCAAATTACCGAAAAGAAGAATATACTTAAAACCCGTGTGGCCATTATTCTGTCGATAGTCGGTGTTATCGGTGCTTCTGTTATTGGTGCTATATCTCTGCCGGCTATGACTATGTCCTCGGTTATGTTAAATGCCGATATAGCTAAAGAGCATATTAATTATTTGGCTCCGGATCTTAGACGCGCTTTGGCCGGTGGCGATGCTGCGGCCATTGCCGCGGAGTTTGAAAAGACGCATTATCTCGATGATGTGGCCTACTTTGCTCTTGTTGATGGCCAGGATAATATTCTCGCTGATTGGCAAGCTGATAATACAGAGCAAAAATTCAGTGCCAAAGTGGTTAAAAGCTTAGAACCCGGCTCTTTAGAGCGGCTGGGCTGGGCCTATTATGCAAAAATACCGCTTGAAGACAAGGAAGGGCACGCTATTGTCATTGGCCTTGATTTTGCCGGCATCATGGCGGAACAGCTCTCGCAATTTGGTTCATTTTACCTCTTCTTTGTCTTTTTTGTGTCCACTGTTATGTACATTGTTTTTTATCAATCGTCTAAGTATATGGCCGATCCGCTGGTGCGAGTAAGTGACTATTTGAGCGAAATTTTGCAAAAAAGCGATCTCACTCGCCTGCATAAGATAGAATCCAAAACCGAGATTGGTAAGATAACGTTGGTGGTTAACACCATTACTTTAAAAATGCGCAATATGCTTTTAGCTCTTAAAGATACTTGCGAAAAATTTACCGAGGTAGTTAAGGAGCTTGGCGATTCCGGTGATAACATCTCCAAAGATACGGTTACTATTAAGCAAAGTACGGTGGGAGCCAACAAAAAAATGGCTGAGCTCACCAGCTCTTTCTTTGAAGTTACCGCCAAATTGCGCGATCTCTCGGCGGAGAGCGAGCGCGGCTCCACCACAGTTTACGAGATGAGCCAGGTAAATCAGGAAGTTTTTGATAATGTCACGGCTATGAGCAGCGCAGTAACGCAGTCTATAGCCGCTATAGAAGAGATGACTGGCGCAATAGAAAAGACTTCCGGCCATGTGAGCCGCTTAAATAATGATATAGAAAGTGTTAATTCGGCTATGCAGCGGCTGGATAGCTCAATAGCCATA
>JAEEML010000150.1 GCA_016283195.1 Deltaproteobacteria bacterium
CCGGCAAGGTGGCCGAAAAGGCGCTTGGCCTGGCCGGCCTCACGGTTAATAAAAATATGATTCCCGGCGATCCGGAAAAGCCTCTTATCACCAGCGGGATTCGTTTGGGCACTCCGGCGCTCACCACTCGCGGGATGAAGGAGGGCGAAATGGCGCTTATCGGCCGCTTTATGGCCAAAGCGCTGGCCGCTCCCCAGGACGAAGAGAATCTTTTAGCCATAAGAAAGAGTGTGCTTGAACTGGCCAATGCTTTCCCGCTCTATCCGGAACTTGGTAATGAGTTGGCCTAAATTTAGGAGAAAACAATGGGATTACATGAACTTGCCGGGAAAAAAGCCCCCAGATCGCTTCTCGAAAATGTGCCGCGCCTCATTGCCGATTATTACACTGTAAAGGTGGATGCCCAAAAGGCCCCGGTGGCCTTTGGTACTTCCGGCCATCGCGGTAGTGCCAAAAACGGCACTTTTAATGAAGAGCACATTTTGGCTATTTGCCAAGCCGTGGTGGAATATCGCCAAAAAGCCGGTATTTCCGGGCCCTGTTTCATCGGCATGGATACTCATGCACTTTCCGAAGCTGCTCTTATTACGGCCGTGGAGGTTCTTGCCGCCCACGGTGTACAAATCCGCTTACAAAAGGGGCGTGATTATTCGCCGACGCCGGTTATTTCTAAGGCTATTATCTCTTATAATCGCGGGCGCAAGGAAGGGCTGGCCGATGGTATTATTATAACTCCATCTCATAATCCTCCGGCCGATGGCGGCTTTAAATATAATCCACCCCACGGCGGGCCGGCCGATACAGCTATCACCGGCCTTATTCAAAAACGGGCCAATGAAATACTGGCCGGCGGGGTAGGGCAGGTGCCGCGCCTCTCTTTTGCCAAAGCGCTGGCTCTTGATAGCACTAAAGAAGTGGATTTAAATGGCGCCTATGTGGATGATTTAGTTAAAATTATTGATTTTAAACCGCTTTTAGGATGCAGCTTAAAACTGGCTGTGGATCCTCTTGGCGGCAGTTCTTTGCCGGTATGGCAAAAAATAATCGAGCAATATAAGCTGGATTTAACCATTGTTAATGATGCCATAGACCCCACTTTTTCTTTTATGACCGTGGATAAAGATGGCAAAATTCGTATGGATTGCTCCTCACCCTGGGCCATGGCCAGCTTAATTGCCTATAGAGAAAAGTTTGATCTAGCTTTTGGCAACGATCCCGATAGCGATCGCCACGGCATTGTAGCCCGCTCAAGCGGCCTTATGAATCCTAATCATTATTTATCTGCCGCGATTTATTACCTTTTTACCCATCGCCCTAATTGGGCAAAAGCGGCTAAAGTTGGTAAAACTTTGGTTTCGTCTTCTATGATAAACCGGGTGGCCGCTCACCTTGGGCGTCAGGTGATGGAAGTGCCGGTAGGCTTTAAGTGGTTTGTGCCTGGCCTCTCCAGCGGTGAGGTGGCCTTTGGCGGCGAAGAGAGCGCCGGAGCCTCTTTCTTAACCCTTGACGGTGCCACTTGGACAACCGATAAAGATGGAATAATATTAGACCTTTTGGCCGCTGAAATGACTGCTGTCACTGGCAAAGACCCCGGTGAAATATATGCCGATCTTACCCAACAATTTGGCAATCCTGCCTATGGGCGCATTGATGTGCCCACCACCAAAGCCATAAAAGAGCGCCTTACTCATCTTTCGGCGGCCGATATGCAGGCTACCTCTTTTGCCGGGGAGAATATCACTGCCATTTTGACCACGGCCCCGGGCAATGGGGCGCCCATAGGCGGCCTTAAGGTGGAAACAGAGAACGGCTGGTTTGCTGCCCGCCCCTCCGGTACGGAAGATATTTATAAAATATACGCCGAGAGTTTTAAGGGGCCAGAGCATCTGACGCGCATCCAAAAAGCTGCCGAAAGCCTCATTTTGGATATCGCCGCCAAGGCCTAAAAGATCTGTACCTTTTTAAATTTATTGGCAAAATCTATTCCAATAATAATCAAGATCTTCCTGGTTTGAAAAGTTTTCCTGAATTTTTACAATATAAGAGCCGTCGTATTTGCAACCGCTGCTAACGACATTAAAGGCGCTTGGTGTAGGATTTTCCCGGCCGCCGTCGAACCAAATTACCTCTTCGCCGTCGGTGAGGGCGCCTTGGACATTGTATTCTACATAAATGGCATGGAGAGCTTGATCATTATTTATTTCTTCTCTGAATGAATAGCCACCTTTATGGAGCCCGCTTGGTTCGGTTTGTAATGAACTGTTTGTTTCTGAATAGTGTTTTAGAAAATAGCTTCCCCATTCTTTGGCAAAAGAATTATTACTGCCGCTGTCCCAGCCGTTCCATACGCCGTCTTGTGGGCGCAAATCAATAAAATTTAGGGTGGCGGTGCTAAGGACAGAGGGCAAATCGTCATAAGGGCGCGGTGAACGCCTGGTGTAATAGGTTAATTCGCTAAAATGGTTATAATTTTCAGCGTTTTTAGTGAACCCCGGCAACATGCGGAAAAACCAACTTGGCTGCATAATGGTGGCAAAATCCTCATGGGAAAGGCTGGATAAATGCGGGGCTATAGCACTGATGGTAAACTTGCTCTCGCCTTTTACAAGTACCTCGCCGCCGGTAGCAGTAGAAATTGTACCTATGCGAATACATTGATAAATTTGTGCACTGTCTTCTTGTGCCGCACCTATGTTCTGGCAGCTTATCTGCCTTTTAAGAGCCCACTGATAAACGAAGCGATCGCCGGCTTTGATGGGAAAATGTTCGGAATCAGCCGCACTATTGTTGTCGCTACCGTGATAAACATCGGCCAGATTTTCTTCCTGGCCACAATTTGTGACAAAAAACATTAATAATAAGGTTGCATTCAAACGCCAAATTGAAGAATATGTCATTTGTTCCTCCTTCGAAAAATGAAGGTAACAAAAAATTTATTATTGAGCTACTCTAAATTTGACACTAAGTGTCACTTATGATAGCTGTCACGCAGCCTGAATGGAGCAGGTTGCAACTTTAATGCATATACAGAGTGTTTTTCTCTGTTCTTGGAGGTGAAATGAAGAAGTTAGGAGTTATGGCTATTGCTGTGCTGGGCGCTGGTTCTTTGCTTTTGAGCACCGGTTGTGCGCCCAAATGGCCTAATTGTAAGACCGACGAACATTGTCAAAAAGATGCCAGCGGCCAGGAAATGAATTTTGTCTGTTACAATCAGAGCTGTGTGGAATGTAAAGCCGACGCCGATTGTGAGAAAAAAGACGCCAAAACCCAGTGTAATATGGATTCACACCGCTGTGAGCCCAAGCCGGAATGTAAGGCTGATGCCGATTGTGCATCCATAAATGCCAATTATGTCTGTAGAGCTCAGCGCTGTATGCCTGAATGTAGCCAAGACGCCGATTGCGGCAGCGGCAAAAAGTGCAATCCCGATAATCAGCGCTGCGAAGAGCCAGCTTGCGAATGCCGCGCCGATGTTGAGTGTGGCAACGGCTTTACCTGCTCCGATTGCAAATGCGTAAAAGCCAACGACCCCTGGGCCAATATCAGCTCCGATTGCCGCCCCGTGGACATGACCAACGCCAAGCCGGGCGAGGTAGCTCTGGGCGTGGTGATGTTTGACTTCAATGCCAGCAATATTCGCCCCGATATGCGCGATGTTCTCGATCAAAACATCAAATGCTTAAAGCAAGCCGGCGATAAGAAAATTGTTTTGGAAGGCCATGCCGATGACCGCGGCACCCAAGAGTATAATATGGCTCTCGGCGAAAATCGTGCCGACCAGGTTAAAGATTATATCAGCCGCATGGGCGTTGATGTGAGCAATTTTGAAGTGGTTTCCAAAGGTGAGAACGAGCCGGTTTGCCGCCAGGCTACCAACGAGTGTTGGGACAAAAACCGCCGCGTAGTCTTTATTCAGCGCTAAAAGAACTTTTCTTCCTCTCCTTCCTGCGCCAGCTTTTAGGCTATATTTATGAAATCATTTATTGCCGCCAAATATCGCCAGCTTCCTAAGGTGCTCTACATTTGGTTGGGGCTCTTATTTGTTTCAGCTTTACTTATCTTGGGCCATTTTCACCCTGATGAACTTGGGCAGATTACAGCTTTTGCTTTAGCCAAAGTAGGTGTGGAGCCGCCGGAACTTTTGCCTTGGGAATACCCGGCTAAGATGCGCTCCTGGCTTGTTCCGGATATGTATATTCCCATTATCGCCGCCGGAAAAGCCCTTCTCGGCCACTATAACTACTTTTTCACCGATAAGCTGATGCTGCTCTTTAATGTGCTGCTCTGGTTTTTCCTTTTGCCTATCTTAAATAAGACTCTCCACATTTCCAAAGCTATTGATGGTGGTAATAAACAGCAACTTGTCCTCATGGCTCTTTGCGGCTTTTCTTGGTGCTTGCCAAGTATGGTAGTGCGCCACAGCTCTGAGGCCGTAGGGCTTATGGTGCTTTTGCTCTATCTTTATTTGCAGCTGCCGGAGCGCAAAGAGCGCCTCTGGCCAGGGGAAGCGCTTTTGGTGGGGCTCATAGCCGCCGTGGCTTTTTGGTGCCGCTTTCAAAATGCTTTTTTTGTGGCCGGCTTTTGGTGTAGCCAGGCTGTCTATGAGCTGAAAAAAGAGCGTCGCCTGAGCCTCTCTTCCTGGCTTATCGCCCTAGGCGTTATTTTGGGGCTTATTATCGGCATAGGTATTGACAGTGCGGGATACGGCACTTTTACAGTTTCTTTTTACAACTATTTTAGAGAAAACATATTAAATGATGTAGCCAGCTTTTTTGGCCGCAAGTCGGTTTTTTATTACCTTTACCAGCTCATTGCCGTTACGGCGAATCCTTTCTTCTTGGTTTGGGTTCTTTATGCGGCTTATGCCTTATGGAAAGAGCGTTATTATCGCAATATTTCCGTTGGCCTTGCTCTTTTCTTTTTGGCGCACTTATTGGTACCGCACAAAGAAATTCGCTTTATGTTACCCATGACTATCCCGGCTTTGATGTTGCTTTTTGCCCATTTTGAGCAGCATCCCTGGGAAAAAATGGCTTCAAAGTGGCGCTTTATCTATGCTGAGCGCTTTGGCAAAATATTCTTGGGGCTGAATATTGCTATTTTGGTGCTCTATAGTGCCTTTGGGCTTAGCAATAATCACTATCGCCTTATGCGCGATGTTTTTGCCATTCCCCATGCTGAAGGCCAGACTGTGCGCCTCTTTTCCAATAGCGATATTTATGGCTATTTTCATGAGGAATATGACCAATATCCCAAGGAAAAAATTCCTTTCACCCGCTGGGGATTTCCCTTTTTAATTCCGGAATTTGTGAGTTTTACTTATGCTGACAGCGCCTCTTTTGCGAAGGCTTGCACAGCCGATAAAGAAGCCTATCTCCTGCTTTCCAAAGAAAATAGCTCGCAAGTTCTTATTGGCGAACCGCCGCGACCACTTGTCGATTATCCTTATAAAGAATCTATAGCTGCTTTTCCGCCGCGCTTTACCTTTGCCGGAGATTATTTTTGGCTGAAAATGAAATGGTGGAAGCGTATGCGCCGCTATCAAATTATTAATTGTGCGGATTTTCTTAATTATTTAGAGATGAAGAATTAGTGGCGTTTAATCTTATATGGTTATCGGCCAAAGCCGCACGGCTCAGCGGCTTGCCATTTTCGCCCTTTTCCAGATAATCCAAAAAGAGCTCAATCAGCTTAATGGTGGCCATGACATCGCCGGTGTGGCCCACTTCCGAAATGGTGTGCATATTGCGCAGCGGAATGCCCAGTGAGACGGCGGCGGCGTCTATACTGGCGAAGACCGGCCCCATGGCATCGGTGCCGGTATCGCGGCCGCAGCTTTGAATTTGTAAAGGCAGTTTTTCTTTAGCGGCTATTTTGCGCAATAAGCTGTTTAAAAAGGGGCTGGTTATAGAGCCTGTTTCCAGAGCTACGCCGCCGCCGATGGTAGTCTCGGGAAAGCGCTGTTCACCCACGCCGGGAGCCGCTTTGTAATCGTGAGTAACATCAATGGCCATCAAAATATCCGGCTCTATTTTGTGCGCCATGATGCGGCTACCAAAGCGGCCGATTTCCTCAAAGGGGGCAAAAGCAAAAATAAGGCGCAGATTTTTATATTTTTGATCTTTAGCCATGAGACGTGCCACCTCCATAGTGACAAAGCAGCCCAGGCCGTTATCGAGATAAGGGCCGGTAAAGGTATCTTTGCTAAAGCCGCGGCTAATTGGGCGTTGCAATAAAATAGGATCACCGGGAGCAATGCCCAGTTTTTCCAAATCTTTTTGCGGATTTTTGCCATACATTTGCAGTTCCAGATAGAGCTGATTGGCCTTTATGCCTCTATCTCCGCTACGCAATTTGGGATCGGCAAAATGAATGGCACCGATAGCCTCAATGGTGCCTCCTTTGAGCGGGCGATAGCGGCCGTTTTGCGGGTCCTGGCTATAGAGCACCACTTTATGGCCAATAAGGGTAAGCGGCAAAAAGCCATCGCTATCCACCCAAATTTTGCCGTCTTTGCCGATTGAGCGCACTTGTAAGCGGATTTTATCGGCATGGCCTACGAGCATAATAGAAAGAGCCTCTTTGTCATGCGGTTTGGTATCAAAAATAATGCCGGCATTGCCCTTAAAAGTATATTTCGCCCATTCGGCAGGGGCAAAGGAGGCAAATTCCTGAGCCAGAAAACCGTGCGTCATAGCTGCTTCAAAGCCCACCGGACTTTGGCATTCCAAAAGGGTGGTAAGGCGCTTAAATTCTTCACTATTCATTTTTTTTAGTGGCATATTGTTTCTCCGCTGAAAAAGGCTAGGCATTGCTTTTTAGCCCATAGCTTCTGGCTATTTGTTTGCAATCGGCCAGTGTTTGCAAATAGTGTTCGTTGGCCGGGTCTTCAAGGAGCAAAAAGGTTAAAATATGTTCGGCTTTCATACATAATTCTTTTGGTGAAAGCGGGCCGTAACGGTGCATACTGGTGCGCGACATGGTTAAATAAACATTAGCCAAACTGTATCTTAGCTCCCTGGCTCTGGGGAAGGCTTTTATTTGTCTGGTGAGTAGGCTTATGGCTTCGTCTTCTTGTTTTTTGGCTTCATCATTTTTGCCCAGTTGACGCAAAATGGCCGCCGAGGCGCACAAAATACCGCATTTGGTGGTTAAATAGAGTAAATTATGCGGATAGATTGCCGTGAGTTCCGTGGCCAGTTCCAAGGCCAGGCGGCAAGCCAGAAGACCTTCGCGGCTTTTGCCGCCGCTGTGTATTCTCAGGCCGCAGGTATTTAGGGCAATGGCTATGCGGTGGCGCGCTTCGTCTCTCTTTTCCGCTTTTTGGCTGCTCTTGTTTAGCCATTGCAAGGCCGCAAAATAGGCTTCCGCGCCCTTGTCCGGCTTGTCATTTTCCTGCTCGGTCACCGCCTTATTTTGGTAAATAGTGGCTAAATCATCGGCCAGCGGCCCCGGCCCCCCTTTGACCTTTTCGGCCAAAGGCTCCAAAATGGCAGTGGCCTCATTATAAAACTCCAAAGCCTCTCTGAAAAAAGCGCAATTAAAAGAAAGAACGCCAAGCACATTATAGCAAAGAGCCAAATCGCGTTTGTATTCCGGTTCTTTGGCAACGGCCCCGTTAATTCCGCAGAGCAGTAAACGCCATTTTAGAGAGTGAGCATAAGTAGTGCCGGAGAGCGAAAAGAGCCCCATGGCACTATAAAGAACGCCCAAATTATAGTAAAAAACCGAAAAGTTTTTAATGTGTATAGGCGTTCTCGGGCTGGTTATTAGGTAGTGCTTATAAAGAGCCAGGGCATTTAGACAAAAGAGGCGGGCCATGTTATTCTGCCCGCTGTTTTTCAGCAACAGGCCGAGGCTGTTTTCGCTGATGGCTTCGGGAACGGTGGCGTAGCCGGGGACCATTTGCACGGTTATTTCGTTAAAAAGTCGTTCCTTGAGCCTTTGGGTTATATCTCTAAAATCACCCGGTATATTTAATGAGCTGTTTAATGCTGTTTCCATCGCCAGCGGTAAAAGACGGTAATCAAAGGGCGCGTTTTCCTGCTCAAAACGATGAAATTCCTGGCTTAAAGCCGCTGCTTCTTCCTTGTTTGGTTCCTCTTTTTTTAGCCGCTTTAAAGCCATATTAGCCCAAAAAAGATACAAATCCCTCTCAGGAAGCTCTTGGCTTTCAGTTAGAAAATCTTTCAGTCGCTCCCAGGAAGCAATGGCATCACTTAGCGCTTCTTCAGCTTCAAAAGCAATAGCGGCGGTAATGAGCGCCTCAATTTTTAGTGTGGGCTCCAGATCCGCAGCCGCGCATATTTCAAAAATTGTGCCGGCGGTCGCTAAGGTAGCCGCTTCATAACTGCGGCCGGTTATTGCCAGCGAAGAGAGCATCAGTTTTAAATAGCTATTTTTGAGCGGTGTCTTTAATTTTAGCTGTAAATCAAGCTTGTTAAAGTAAGTAGCTGCCGGAGCAAAAGTGGCGCCGGCCCGCTCGATATTGCCTGCGGCAAGATGCAGGCGGCATTTGCTGGAGAGAGCGTCCAGGTAAAGTGCGGCATAGAGGAAATCTTTATCAGCCAGAGTTTGGGCCAAAGCAGCCGCTGTTTTATAGCAACTGGCGGCAATAGCGGTTTTTTCCATTAGCGCCAAACGCTCAGCCAGTTTATAGCAAAAATCGGCACCCTCCCTGACAGGCCCGGCCAGGGCGGTATTTTGCAAAATAGTTAAAATTTGTTCGTAGATTCTTTGGCCGTAGCCGCCTTCGCCGGCGCCGATTTCTGCGGCCAGTTCTATAAATGCCTCCGCCAGTCCCGCGGGATCTTGTTGCAAATACTTAGCCAAATCGGGAGAATTTGTAAGCGGCGCTTTTTTAACTTCCTCAGCCAGCTCATAGAGCAGCAATTTGCTCGTTTTTGGGTATCTTCCGCGGCGGTAGAGGAGCACTTCTGGAATAGCGGCAACAAAAAAGCGGTAGCCATCATCGGTTTTATTTAATAGCCCAAGAGAACAGAGTTTTTCCGCTGCCGTAGTTGTTTCCGGTTTGGAAAAATCACTGAAAAGATTTCCGTTTGCGCAGTTTATTTCATTTAAAAGAGTTTTAAGCGCTTCATAGGCTTCTATATCAGCATTTTTTAAAACACTTTCCAGCTCCCCGATTAGTGATAGCGGGCTAGAAAAAGGTTTGGGCATAATTTGCGGAAAGGTGTTACATAGCCAGTAATAGTAACTCATGGCCCATGGGGCCGATAAAGCATCCGGTGCCGCATCGCCGATTTTATTGCCAAGATTTTTTAGCAGACGGCGTAAATCCAGTGGGGCAATGCCCGGTAAACGTAAAAAAAGGGGCTTTTTAGACTCTCCGAAAAGCGGCGTTTTATGGTGCGCATGGTGTAAATACTTGGCACAGGTAAGGCCAAAGTTTTCTGGAATATGGCCGCTTAGAAGCACAATTTTAAACAACCGGCTATGACCGGCGGCTTTTATCAGTTGCTCCAGCTCTGTCCGGGAAGCAGGCGTAGAAAGCGCAAAAGGGTCATCAAGTATCAGGGTAAAAGAGGTTAACTCATAGCCGGAGAGAAGAGTAGATGTCACCCAGGTGACCAGCGCTTCCGGCGAGGTAAAGTAATTATCGGCAAAGCCCAAAATGCGAGCTATAGCCGTAGTGATTTTTTGCCCGTCACGCAAGTTATCAGCTGTTAGCAAAAGCGGCAGGGATCTTGGCCAGCAAACTGTTTTGGCTGAAGCATTATTATCATCTGCCGGCGCTGAAACTTTTTGCGGCTCTTCTCCTGTCTCTTTGGCATATTGTTTTTGCGCGGCATAAATAGCGGTTAAATAGGTAGTTAAATAAATAGCCGTGGCACTCTTTCCGCAGGATGGCGGAATACTGAAAAGCATGGCCGAGGTGTACTCTTTAGCGCCACATTCCGCGCCGTCGGCCACCAAATCCAGTATTTCTTCCCAAGTGGGATAAGGCTTTATAAAAGGCAGATATTTAAAGTGATTTTCGCGCTTTAAGAGAGTGTCGCAGGTAATTCTGTTATGCTCGATTAAAAGATTGATAAGCGGAGCGGTGTCGGCAGCCGGTGCGGCTAGGCGCTTTTTTACTTCATAAAAAGCCGTTTGCAACACACTAAGTGATTCGGCAGCCCCTTTATCAGCTGGCGGGCAGATTAATTTATCTTTGTCCATTTCCCTGGACTTTCTTCAAACATATAGCCGCTTTTGGCGCTGTCCCTCAAAAGTTGGTGATAAACGCTGCGCATATCGCTGACGTTGGCCGGTGTAAGCGAGTTATCCATTTGAATGGCGAGGTCTATAATATTTTTGCGGTCTTCGTTGTCTTCGGCCACTAACCTGGCTACCAGCTCTTTTTTGTCGGCATTGTTTGACAGTAGTTCGCAAGGCAAAACTTCAGCTTGGCCGCGGATATTTTCGCCAATGCACCCCTCGCTTTTGAAAACGGCTATATCATCTTCATTAAAGAGCTGGCGTCTTCTGGCTGACAGTGCTTTTTGATAGCTCTCGCTAAGAGCGGTGGAGCCATTATCGCTGCTGCCCGGGCCGCGTACCGAGGCAACTGTGGCCAGAGAGCTGTCGAGCTCTTCATAAGTGCCGGTAAGCTGGCGCTCATAGGCCGTTTTTTGACCCACATTAACCATTTTTATGTTGATGCAAGCGGTGAGCAGCAGGGTGCCGGTGAGCACCGCAATAAATTCCTTTTTCATTTGCTTTCCCCTTCGGTAGCGCTGTGCCAGCCCAAAATGGGGCCAAGATTCTCTTTAAAAATCGGTTCGACGTAAAGGTCAAGGTATTCGCTTAAGGAATAAGGCTCGCCCAAAATTTCCGGCTTGATAGGGTTATAAGCAATAGGTGTGCCCGGTATGCCGATTTTGGTTTGATAATCGAGATATAGCTTTAAATTCTCGTATTTCACCCAAATATTGAGCCCTTTGATCCATACCAGTTTCAGCTTTTTGCGCGTGCCGGTGATGCTGTCGTCTTTTTCTTCGGGATCGAGAGTTTGCAAGAAGCGATCCAAAGTGGAGCGGCCGATTTTAGTAATATTGATATTGGCATTGATGTTGCGGGTGAGCTCCGATTTTTCCAAATTGACACTGATATTGCCGTTGATTTCCGAGTCCGGCCCGCTGGGGATAGAGAGCATAGTGGAAGCATCTATGCCGGTAAAATTGAGCCCTAAATCCAATAAAACAGCTTTACCGGCAGTAAGCTGGGCCGCCATGGTGCCTTTGATGTCGCCGCCGATGGTATTAAGGCGCAAGTGGTCGATGGCCAAAATGCCGTCGGTGAGTACCAAATCGAGAGCCAGCTCATGGATATCGAGGCCGGCGGCATGTACTTTTTCGATAGTGAGGCCCGGTTTTAAGCGGTAAGGGCGCAAAAGCTCATAATAAAGAGCTCTGGTGGAGCGCTTTAAGATATTGTCATTACTGAGTTTTAAAGCCACTAAACCGCTACCGACCGGCACATCTTTTACTAGTACCAAGCGCTCCGGGCCCTCATCAAAATAGAGGCCGACGGAGAGAGGCATGTGGCCGTTTATCTCTTCAACATAAGTTTCTTCATCCAGTTTAAAGAAAAAGTCCTTTAAATCGGCTTCCATTAAAAGAGAGGCGAGGCCCTGTTTTATGGCAAAGTTGAGTGCGAGAGCCACTTCTCCGGAGGTGGTAAAGCCATCCTTTAGAATGACTGTGGACTCTTTTTGCGCCAGTTTTAAAGCCACACTGCCTTTAGTATCTATGCCCGGCAGGCCGGATTTTTCCCAGGCTTTGTTAAAGAAAACCAGGTGCGGTTTCACAATGCCGAAATTAATGTTGGCTTCAGCACCGATAGAGGGGGCATTTAAGAGCAGTGAGCCGTTGGCATCGCCGCCGTAAATGAGCGCCAGCTCTAAATTTAGACCCAAATTTTCCAGGGGATTGTTTAAAAGCTCACTATAAGTGACGCTGGCTGATTTATAAGCTGTGGCAATGGCAATATTATTGAGCTCCTGGGTTAGAGCAAGGTTAATTGTTGTCTTTTTAAGCTCGACATGCGGATCGGCCAGCTCCAGCTTGCCGGCGGCTATATCAAAGCCCACTTCCGGTTTGCGATTGCCTTCGCCGGTGGAGAGGCGCACAGCCAAATCGAGATCAGCGGCTTTTATATCGGGCATAGTGAGGTTTAGATCATTTAAAGCCAGCTCAATTTTGGCTCCAAAAGGCAGCCCCTTATCAATAAAGTTAAAGAGCGGCTGTAAATAGGGCAGGCCGGAATCAAGGCGCCCGGCGGCTTTTCCCACGCGTTCCAGTGTCTTTAGCGGCACTGTGCCGTTGGCATTTAGAGTAAGTTTTAATTGGCCGGACACAGTCAAATCCGGCAGATCCTTTTTGATGGCCGGCGGTATTAGGCTATAGAGTTCGTTTAAATTATTTAAGCCGATAGCAGCGCTTAAATCATCGAGCTTAATATTATTATCACTCAAAAGATTGGCCGCGCCGCCGGAGACTTTAAGAGTTAAAAGTTCTTTAATATCAACGGATAAATCATTTAATTTAAAGCTGTCTTTTCCCACGCGCTCCACATTTAAGGCCAGAGCCAGCGGGATGGTAAGCGAGCCGATATCGGCCGCTGAGTAGCTAAGGGAGGGGCTCTTAAGATCGAGAGTGAGAGCGGCGCGGCTACCAAGATAATCGCGGCTTTTGGCTTTTAGTTTAATATTTATCCTTTGGGCCTTGGCTGTACCTTTTTGCCCGGCTTCGGCGATACCGATTTCTATATTGGCGCCGATTGCCTTATCCGAGGCCGGCCAAGAGGGCGATTTATCCCAGATTTCCGGCACAAAGTCGTTTATCAGGCGGGCGACCGCCGCCGGCGCGATGGCGGCACCCAGATTAAAAGTAAGATTTCTAAGATTTTCCGGGCCGGTGGTGGCCCCGGCGAGGCTAAGCTTTAAATTTACGGTACCGGTGTCGGCCTCTTTTTTCTGGCGCAAAAGCTGGCCGAGCGGCAAATCGGCTCCCAGGGCCAGATCCAGATTACTGGCTTTGATATTGTCCATGCCGGCGCCTTTAACGGCTACTTTCAGCTCCAGTGGCAATTTTTCCTCGCCGGCAGTACTGGCTAATTCCTGATAAATGTCTTTATTAAAAGGTATAGCGGTATAAACATCCGGCAGAAAGTTCGGCAATACGGCCAAAAGCGGCGCCAGCGGCACGGTAGTACCCAGGTTTAAAGCCACTTTTTGCGCGCCGATATTTTCATATTGAGCTTTTTCAAGAGCTATATCTATAGCCAGTTTCAGCTCTTTTAGGGAGGGCAGATTTATGGCCAAATCTAAGTCCAACCCAGAAGCATTTACGCCAAAATCCGGCAACTTAGCCCCCACTTTTTGCCCTTTTAAAGCCAGATTCAGGGCAAGCCCCCGCGGGTCGTCCAGATTACTAAGCGAAAAATGGAGCGGATCTATGGTTAAATCTATGAATCCATCAGCGCTTATACCCGGCATAACTGTAGCAGCTACCACCTGGGCAAGCTCTTTTAGTGGCAGGTGCACTTCAAAACGCTTTAAATCGGCTTCCAAAATGGAGAAAAAGTGGCTGGCAGCTGCCTCTATACCAATAATTTGTTCCTTGCCAAGTTGCATGGAGAGAGCATTAAGCGCTGCTTCCTCTTTGGTTAAATCGGCTGCGGCTTTTATGGTTAGCTTTATCGGCGGAGCTTCCAGTTTATAAGGGGCCTCAAGTGTCGGCTCGGTAAAAAAGGTAAAATCAAGATTATGAGCGGCGAGACTCTTGCTCTTTATGTCGATACCCAGATAAAGCGGCACCTTGCCGCCGGTGATTAACTGGCTTTGGCCATCGTATTGTGCCCAGGACAGTTTGGCCGGTTTTTGCTGCGATTCGCCAATATTAATCGCTATATCGGCTTCCGCTTTGCCCTGAATCAGCGAAGCTGATACCTTGAAGGAAAAAGAGCTGAAAACTGCTTGTAATTCCTTGGTATAAAGCGCTGCTTCCAGCTCTTTTATGCGCACCTCGCGGACAATAATATCAATCGGCAAAACAGGCAGCTCGGGCAGAACAAAAGCGTTGTCGGAATTGGCGTCTTCTTCTTCCGGCTCCGGTTCATCACTCGGCGGGCCAAGCAAACTGGCCAAAATAGGCTCATGAGAATAGCCGGTTTCGCTGCTGCCGTCGAGTGCCGCACTGATCCCGTCTATGGCAATTTCATCAACATAGAGCTTTTTGTCTAACAGATGGCGAAAAGTCAGATCTATGGTGATATTTGATACTTTTAGCAGATCATGGGTAAAAGGTTCGCGCGGGGCGGCAATGATTAAATCGGAAATAACGATGGTAGTCGGTATATCGATACTTAACTTGCCGATAGTGACTTTTGTACCCAAAAGGCCGCTTAAAAAATCATTGCCCATTTCCCGGAGGCGCTCATCGGTAAAGACAAAGAGCCTGGCCAGGACAACAGCCAGAATGATAAAAACGAAAAGATAAAAAGGAATGCGCCAGGTAATACTCCACAGGCGAGAAAGAAGACTGCGCTTAGGCTTTTGCTTCTTTTGCGCTGTTTTTTCAGGCGGCTCAGTGTTTGTGGTCGCCTCTTTACTTAAATTCTCGTCACCGGAGCTCATTACTGAGGCGCCTCAGGCCTATCGCTTGCGGAATTGGCTACGGTCAGTGGCTTTTTTGAGCCGCAGCCACTTCTTTGATGGCTTTGATGATTTTTACGTAACCGGTGCAGCGGCAGAGATTGCCGTCGAGAGCGCGTTTTATCTCCTCTTCGCTGGGGTCACTGTTGGTTTCCAAAAGGGCTTTGGTAGCGAGCAGCATACCTGGAGTGCAATAGCCGCACTGCACAGCGCCGTTGTTTACGAAAATCTTTTGCATTTCGCTGGGCTCGTTGACTGTCCCCAGACCTTCGACAGTAAAAATCTCATGGCCCTCGGCCTGGGCGGCAAAAGTCATGCAGGAGAGAATCGGCCGGCCGTCCATCAGTACGGTGCAGGCTCCGCAGGTGCCGTGTCCGCAACCTTTTTTGGCGCCTTTGTAGCCGTTTCTTCTTAATACGTCCAAAAGCAAATCGCCGGCTTCGGCCTCAAATGTTTTCGGCTCGCCGTTAATAATCATATTTACTTGCATGGTGCGCTCCTTATTTATTTGCTGAGGTTGGCCAGGGCAGTGCTTAAGGCTCTCCGGCAGAGAACGGCAACCATTTCCTGCTTGTAGCCGACGCTGGCCCGCGGGTCACTGGAAATAATCAAATCCTTGGCCGCTTTGGCACTTAAAAGGTCAATATCTATGTCATCGATAGCTTTGTCCAGCATCATGCCGGAAGGCTGGGTGACAAAGACCGGGCGCGATTTTATTGAGCCCACCACAATGCGCGAGTCGGTGATAATGCCTTTGTCCTGAGTCAGAAAAACAGCTACCGAAAGCAGAGGATAATCAGTAACGGTGCGGCGAATCTGCTCATAACCGAAGGCGGCCCGGCCGGCTTCGTAATTGGGATATTCAATCTGGGTAATGAGTTCACCGTCGCGAATGATGCGGCTGGCGCTCTGGCTGAAGAATTTTGTGGCTTTTATGCGCCGGCG
>JAEEML010000023.1 GCA_016283195.1 Deltaproteobacteria bacterium
CACATAGCTGCCATCAGCAGCTTTATATTGCCGGCACTCTTCCACGCTTTTACAAATTGCTGTTTTTACATTCTTTTCAAATTCTTCTTCAAATTTTGCCGGGTCTATCTCGGCCGCTTTGTCTTCTTCTTCGGTAAATTGCGGGCGCGCTTCTATATTGAGGTAAGCTAGCTCTTCGCCCTCAGCCAGCTGAGGCAATTTCAGCTTTATATTGCCCGCTATATTGCCGTTCCCGCCGCCATTGCAAGCTGCCAATGTAAGAGCCAAAGTCAGCGCTAAGAGGCTATGTTTTTTCATTTTTATCTCCTTAAAAAAGGCTATATTTTCCGGCACTCTTTTACTCATAAGGCCTATGAGCAAAAGCTAAAGCATTTTAGCAGAAATTAAGCCAAAGTGGGATGTTTTTTGCAGTGCTTTTATAAAAGAGCGGAATCCAATTCTTTAATAGCCCCCAGAATGGTTTCGGCCAGTTTTGGGGTGATACCAGGTATTTCACACAAAGCGGCGCTATCGGCCTTGGCAATGCCCTTTACCGAACCGAATCGGGCAATTAAGAGGCGCTTTCTGGTGGGGCCCAGGCCGGAAATATTATCCAGCACCGAATGGCGGCTGTTTTTGGCGCGCAACTTGCGGTGGTAAGTAATAGCCGCGTGGTGAGTGGCATCGCGCAGCTGCACAAAGAGCTTTTCCACACTACTGCCGGCCCGTAAAATTATGGGGTTTTTGCGCCCCGGTAAAAAAAGGCGCTCATGTTGTCTGGCCTGATTGTGCTCCCGATAATCACTGGGGGCCGTGCGGGCTTTGGCCATAGCCACCAGCGGAACTTTTTCCAGCATATCGCTGTCGCTAAGAGCGGCAAAAGCCGCGGAAAGCTGCCCGCGCCCGCCATCTATAACCAGTAAATCCGGCAAATAATCCGGCAGGTTTTTGCCATCTTTAGCCACTCTCCTCTTTACTACTTCATAAACGGCGGCAAAATCGTCGGTCGCCCCTTTTATGCGATAACGGCGATAATTTTGCTTATCGGGGCGCCCATCGTTAAAGGCTACTGTTACCCCTACCACATTGGTAGCTTGCAATTGTGAAATATCTATGCACTCCAGGCGGTGCGGCGGTGCGGGCAGCTTGAGCATGGCGGCCACCTTGGCGGCCACTTGTTCATAAGTGCTGTCATTTAGAGCAGCGCTTTTTAATGTTTGCTCGGCATTAGTTTGGGCTTTTGCGGCCAGCTTTGCCAAAAGTCCGCGCTTTATCTGGGTTATTTCTACTTTATGCTCATAGCGCTCGCTTAGTTCGCCCATGATTTCTTCCTGCCATGGCAAAGGAAGCGGCGTGCAGATGGTTTTCGGCGCCTCATGGAGATAATACCATGAGCGCATAAACTGGCTCAAACTATCGGCGGCATCATCAATTAAATCACTTTGAAAATGGGTTATGAGGTCGCGCAAAATTCCCTGGCGGATTTGTAAAAGCGCGATAGCCAGGCCGGTGGCATTTTGGGCAACAGCATAAATATCTATATCGGTTTTCTTTTGTAAAACAATTGTTTGTTCTTCAAGAGAGCGCTTTACGGCGGCTATTTGGTCGCGCACTTTGGCCGCTTCTTCATAGGCAAAACGGCCGGCCAATTCCTCCATGGTTTTAGTGAGACGGCCAATCAAAGCTTTTTCGCCGCCACCTAAAAGCTCGCGCACATTTTCCGCCGCGGCCCGGTATTCTTCCGGCGTACATTTTTGGCAGCATGGAGCCAGGCAACGCTTCAGCTCGTATTGCAAACAAGGGCGGGCAGTGCGCGGCCGGGCTTTAAAACGCTCGCTTCTTAGCTTTAATTCGCGGTCGCTGCAGGTGCGCAGGCCAAATTGGCTGCGGATGAGTTTTACAGTATTGCGCAGGGCAACCGAGCTGCTGTAAGGGCCATAATAATTGGCTTTATCCTGACCGACTTTGCGCACCAGCTCCAAACGCGGAAACTCAGCTTGCATATCAAGACGCAGCGAAAGATAGCGCTTATCATCTTTAAGTTCCACATTAAAGGGCGGCTTATGGCGCCTAATGAGTTCGGCCTCCAAAATCAGAGCCTCTTTTTCCGTGGCGGTGATAATTATGCGGATATCTTCCAAAAGCGGAGGTAATTTGGCAATAAAAAAGCGGTTATCCGAGGAATTAACAAAATATTGCCGCACCCGGTCTTTTAAGGAGCGCGCTTTACCGATATAGAGAATTTTATTTTGCGCTCCGATAAATTGATAGCAGCCCGGCTCTTTGGGAAGATTATTAAGTATTTCAAATATTTTACTTTCTTCCATTTGGCCTTGTTTCTGTCAAATTAAGACTTAGGGCAAAAAAAGCGCAAATCCGCCGCAGGTTAAAATAAATATCACTTATTTAAAAGATTGAGCTTAATGCGCTCGGGATTCATGGGGAGCTCCATTACCGGCTTTTTAAGAGCATTGGCTACAGCGTTGCCGATAGCGGCCGCTACCGGGATGAGCGATGGCTCGCCTATGCCTTTAGCGCCATAAGGGCCGTTTTTATAGGGGCGTTCCAAGAGGGTGATCTTAATCTCCGGAATATCCTGGATGGTGGGGATAATGTAATCGGTAAAGTTGGGATTAAGCATTTTGCCATCTTTTATAACCAGCTCTTCCATGATGGCCCAGCCCATGCCCTGCACCACGCCGCCCTCTATTTGCGCTTCGATGCCTTTATGGTGAATAGCCTGGCCCACATCGTGAATAGCGTGCATCTTTTCCACATGCACCTGGCCGGTAATGGTATCGACAGCCACTTCAGCTACCATGACGGCGTGGGCATAGGTGGTGTAAGACTGGCCCTGGCCAACTTCTTTGTTCCAGATTTTGCGATCCGGCGCATACCAGCCGTTGGCTACAAGATTGACTTTGGCGCAGTAAGCTTTATTGGCCAGCGTTGCAAAATCCATAATAATTTCGCCGCTCTTTTTGTCTATGAGCGCATCGCCTTTGATATCCAGCTCACCTGCTTTGCGGCCGGTATCGGCAGCGGCGCATTTTAAGAGGCGCTCTTTCATAATGAGACAACCGTCTTTTACGGCATTGCCGCTCATCACGGTGGTGCGGCTCGCTACAGTAGGGCCGGAATCGGGCACCAGCATAGTGTCAGCTTCGCCCACATAAATGCGCCCATAAGAGACGCCCAGGGTTTCGGCGGCAATAATGGCCATAGCCGTAAAGGCTCCCTGGCCCAGCTCGGCACCGCCGATATTGACGCGCACCGAGCCGTCGATATTCACTTGCACCAAAGCGCCGGACCCCTCGAGGCGCTGGCCGCCAGCATGAAGCCCCACGCCGTAGCGCACGGCAGCAAGGCCAATACCGCGCTTAATGTGGGCCTCTTTGCCTTTTTTGAGCTCTTTTAAAATGGGCGTCTTTTTAGCGGCCAGTTCCAAAACGCGCATAGCGTTGACATCGGCTTCCACCACATCGCCTAGGGGGCTTATCTCCCCGGCGCTAAAAGTGTTGCGGCGGCGAATTTCTACTGGATCTACTCCCACTTTTTCGGCCAGAAGGTCCATCTGGCGCTCTAAGGCAAAAGTCACCTGCGGAGCGCCAAAGCCACGGAAAGCCCCGCCAAAGGCATTATTGGTATAAACAACGAGCGTATCCACTTGCACATTGGGCGAGCGGTAGGGGCCAGTAGCCGAGGCATTGGCCCGCTCGGCCACAATAGAAGAGATACCAAGATAGGCGCCGGCATCGCAAATGGCTTTAACTTTGATGGCGGTAATGGTGCCATCTTCTTTAGCCGCCAGTTTGTGCTCGATGATCATGGAGTGGCGCTTGGTGGAATAAGCCAAATCCTCTTCGCGGTTATAAATGACTTTTACCGGCCGCCCGGTTTCAAAAGCCAAAACAGAAGCCACAGCGCTGGGCTCATTGGGATAATCCTCTTTGCCGCCAAAGCCGCCGCCGGTTGTCGCCTGCTGCACTCTTATTTTACTCATGGGCTTTTTGAGTACTTTGGCAAGCGCTCCCTGCACATAAAAAGGCGCTTGCATGGAACCGCGTAAGAGTAGCGAGCCGTCGGCGCCGGGGATAGCCACCACCGAATTGGGCTCTAAATAGGCGTGATCCTGATAACCAACCACATAGCGGTTATCGAGAATAATGGGGCTCTCACTAAAAGCTTTTTCCACATCGCCGTGACGAATACACATGGAATCGGCCAAATTACCCATTTCATGGAGCTTGGGAGCGCCTTCGGCAAGAGCTTCCTCGCTGGTGTGAATAACCGGCAATTCTTCTATTTCGGCGGTTACTAAAGAAGCGGCCTTTCTGGCAATTTCCGGGCTTTCGGCGGCAATAATAGCCAGGCGGTCGCCGCGCCAGCGCAGGTGGTCATAGGCCAGCAGGGGCTGATCGGCGCGCACTGCTCCGATATTATTGGCATATTTATCGCCGAGGTCGGCCGCGACCATTACTTTAACTACGCCGGGGAGAGCCTTAGCCTTGGAGACATCGACGCTCTTTAAAAGGCCGTGCGAAACCGGGCTAAAAGCAATAGCACCATAGAGCACGCCGGGAAGCGGTTCGTCATCGGTATAGCGGCTTTTGCCGGTCGCTTTATCATAAGCATCAAGGCGGACAGGGCTTGTGCCAACCACATCAAACTTCATGGCGTTCCTCCTCAGCGGCGGCGGCGATGGCCTCTATAATCTTGATATAGCCGGTGCAGCGGCAGATATTGCCTTCCATGTTGTCTTTTATCTCTTTAGTGCCCAGCTTATGGCGGTTACAAGTGCATTTTTTGAGCAGATTATCGGCGGCAACAACCACCCCGGGGGTGCAAAAGCCGCACTGCACAGCATTGTGATTTACCAGAGAATCAATAAGAGCCGGGTTGTGCTCAGCCACCCAGGCAGCTGTCACTATATCGGCGCCTTCTACTTGCTGCGTAAAGGCGCAGCAGGAGCAGATAATTTCGCCGTTAAGAGCTACAGTGCAGGCGCCGCACTCGCCGCCGCCGCAGCCCTCTTTAACCTCGGTGTGGCCATTTTTACGCAAAGTGTCCAAAAGGCGCTCGCCATCCTCTACTTGCCAGATAGTTGGCCGGCCGTTGACGGTAACATGAACATCCACTTTCATTGGGCAGCCTCCTCAAGAGCGGCGGCTAAAAAGTCGCGGCAGACCTGGCGGCGGTATTCGGCAGTGGCCCGCTGGTCGTTAATGGGTTTTACTTCGTTATAAGCTATCGCGGCGGCTTCTTCTATAATAGCGGCCGAAAGCTCTTTACCTAAAAGAAATTCTTCCACTTTTTGTGCTCTAAGTACCGTTGGAGCCACCGAGCCAAAAGCCAGAGCGATATGCTCAATTTTGCCTTTTTTTATCAAAATATTAAGCGCCATACTGGCTACAGCTATAATAAGAGCGTTGCGCCGCCCGGTTTTGCAAAATTTGCTGAAAACGCCTTCCGGCGGCAAAGGCAAAATAACCTCTTCCAGCCATTCATCAGCCGCTCTGGCTGTGCGTCCGGGACCGGTTAAAAACTCCCTAAGAGGCAACTGGCGGCTACCGGCCAGTGAGCTCAATTTTACTTCCGGATTATAAGGAGTGAGGCCGGTAGTCATATCGGCACAGGGTGAAGCAGTGCAAATATTGCCGGCAATGGTGGCGCGGTTTCTTATTTGCGGTGAGCCCACATGGCGCGCTCCCTCCACCAAGAGCGGCCATTTTTTGCACATTTTATCGCCGCCGGCGGCAATGCGCCCGGCCGTAATACTGCCGGGGAGGTGTAAAGCTCCTTGAGCATCGCAGTACGGTTCAAGGCGCGGCATGGCCGTAAGATCAATAAAATCGGCATCTTTTATGGCGCCGCGACGGATCTTGGGCCAAACATCTGTAGCTCCGGCCACCATGATATAGCCGGGGTGTTCGTGAATTGCATTAAGCAATTCTTCCCGTGATTGGGGACGTAAAAAGGCCATTTTTTACTCACTTTCCCAAGTGGCTGGGCCACGAGATTTTACCGCCACTAACGTTAGTAAAGAGAGCGCGCTAGTACAAGCAAAATATGCTGTTTCGATATTTATTTAAAGCAGAAAATAATTAAATGGCCGGAGGAACAAAAATATTAAGTTTTTAAGGTAAGTAATCGAAATCGTGCTGGATCTTCACTTCGTGAGCTTCTTTGCCCTTTTTGAACTTAATTTCTCCCGGAGTAATGCAATCTTTCACCGGGCAAACATTTAAGCAGAGGTGGCAGCCCACGCAGCGGTCAGTAATGGTTGGGCGGTGTTTATCGGCATCCCAGTCGATAGCCTGGTGGCTACCGTCAAAGCAGCTGGTGTAGCAGCGGCCGCAGCCAACACACTTGTCATAATCGATTTTAGGCACGATTTGGAAGGAGCGGTCCAAATTCTCGCAGGGGATGATATTGGGCACTGCTTTGCCGATAAAATCGCGGAGAGATGTATAGCCGTGCTCTTCCATAAAGAAGGCAAGGCCCTCTTTAAGATCTTCCACAATGCGGTAGCCATATTGCATAACAGCGGTGGTTACCTGGATATTCTCGGCGCCTAAAAGGAGAAATTCCACCGCATCTTGCCAGGTTTCCACGCCGCCGATACCAGAGACGGGGAAACCCTGCAGCTCGGGGTGCTGCTTGAGCTGGGCAATAAAACGCAAGGCGATGGGTTTTACCGCCGCGCCGGAGTAGCCGGAGATGGAGGAAACGCCGTTGACCACCGGGCGGCCGCACATATTTTCCACATCAATGCCGCAGATGGATTTAATGGTATTGATAGCACTCACGGCGGCCGCGCCGCCCTTTTTGGCGGCAATGGAGGGCACTTCGATGTGGGTGATATTGGGGGTCATTTTGGCAATAACCGGCACATGGGTATTTTCGCAGACAATGCGCGTATATTTTTCCACCAGTTCGGTATTTTGGCCCACATCGGAACCCATGGCGTGGCTGGTCATTTGCGGGCAGCTGAAGTTGAGCTCCAAAATATCGGCGCCGGCTTTGGTCATCTCGCGGGCGAGCAGTGCCCACTCTTCTTCATTGGAGCCCATGATGGAGACACCCATCACCTTAGTGGGATAATCCTTTTTGAGTTTCTTAATGATTTCGGCATTTTCCTGCCAGCTATATTCGGAGATTTGCTCCATGTTTTTAAAGCCGATAAAGGGAGTACCCTCTTTGCGATGGGTATCAAAACGGGGTGAACACTCATCGGCGATGAAAACACCGACGGTTTTATAAAACACGCCGCCCCAACCGGCATCAAAAGCTTTAGAAATCATTTCATAATTGTGGCACACCGGCGAAGAGGAGAGAAAGAAGGGGTTTTCGCAGTGGACGCCTAAAAAATCTATAGATAGATCAACTTTTTTCATATCAAAACTCCTTTATATCCGGCTCAAATTTTAAGAAAATCGGCAATGGCAAAAGCTGCTTCTTTGCCGCTTTGTACAGATTCCACCACGGTGCGGCCGCGGCTCACCACCATATCGCCGCCAAGGAAAATATTGCCATCTTGCTTAAGATCGGCAAAGCCTTCTGTAGGCGCCTGGCCCACGGCAAAGATAACGGTATCGGCTTTAAAAGTGACCTGGCTCTCGTCATCCATAGAGGCAAAAGAGATGGCTTCTACTTTGCTTTCGCCTTTAATTTCTAGGGGTTTAAAGAAGGGCAGCACGGGAACGCCGAGTTCGGTAATGTAATCGAGTTCTTTTTTGGAAGCCGGCATCTCTTCCATTGTTTCAATAAAGACAACATTGACGCTCTTTGCCCCCAGCTGTTTGGCAGTGGAAGCGCAGTCCATAGCCACATCGCCGCCGCCGATGATGACCACTTTGCCGAGGTCGCCGATTTGGCCGTTTTTAACGCGGGCATTTTTGAGGAAATTGAGCGCGGTATCAACGCCTTGTTTATCCCATCCTTTGACAAATTTCAGCACTTTGGAAGTGGAGAGGCCGACGCCCACATAAACGGCATCGAATTTTTTGGCAAGCTCGGCCACTTCTTCGCGGCTGACTTTGTGATTTTGTTCGAAAGTAACGCCAAGTTCTTTAATGGCGGCAATATCTTGATCAATAGTGGCGTCATCGAGGCGCGAGGGAGTGATGCCGTAGCGGAGCAGGCCGCCGGGCTCTTTATTTTCGTCAAAAATGGTAACAGCAACGCCCCGCTTAGCCAGCTCTGCCGCTGCGCCCAGAGAAGAGGGGCCAGCACCGATGCAAGCCACCTTTTTGCCGCAGGAAGGCGCTTTTTCCAAAACCTTCATGCCAAAGATCTTTTCCTGCTCCATGGCAAAAGATTGCAAGCGGCCGATTTGGATGGGTTTATCAATGCCGCAGCGGCTACAGCCCTTTTCGCAAAGCCGTTCCTGGGGGCAAATTTTGCCGCAGGAAGCACCCAAGATGTTGTTTTCCCTAATGGTTTTGGCCGCGCCCTTAAAATTCCTAAAACGGATGGAGCGGATGAATTTGCTGGGATTGGTGCCCACGGGGCAATCCTGACTACACGGGGCATCGATACAGAGCAAGCAACGGGCGGCCTCTTGCATCGCGAGACGCACGTCATAGGCTGGTTCGGACTTTTCACCATAGGCTAGCTTTCGCACTTGGGTCATAAACTTCTCCTCTTTAATTTACCTATGCACCATGCACAGGCGCTTTAGTCAAACGGTGTTAGTTTTAGAATATTTTATCTCATTTGTAAATAGCTTGCGGCAGTAATTATTTGCCAACATTCAGGAGGATAATAAGGCCTTTTATTTAGCGGCGCACTGAGTTTTAATAGCGGTTATCTCTGCCAGCTCAGGGTATTTATTTAAACGGCTAAGTACACTATTTTTTATATATTGAAACTCCTGGGCATAAGCAGGGCTGTCAGCTTTTAAAATCAGCGTGTGGCCCCTCATGGTGAGCGGCTTAAGATGGCTGGCCATCTGCGGGCCGACAGCCTCCTGCCAATAATAATGGACAGAGACCAAAAAAGCACTTTTTCCATAACCTGCCGCCAAGCGCTTGTGGCCCTTCTCCGTCTCTTCTTTGGCCAGAGAATTAAATAGTTCCCTTATTTCATCAAGGTGCTCGGTTGCCAGAGAGCTAACAAAGAATTGTTTGAAATTATCGCTCATTTTTCTTCCCAGGGCTAAATTTATATTGACCTCCGGACTCTTTTAGAGTACAAGAGCTTTCGCAAAATTTCAAGGTACGCTTTTCGCGTATTTTGTTGATAAGGAGCATATTATGGATCTTAAAGCTTTACTTGCCATGCCTGTAGCTAAATTACGTGACGAAGCCGGTAAAATCGAAGGGCTCACCGGTGTTAAGAATATGGATAAAAAACAGCTCTTATCCGCCATTGCCAAACGCGATGATATCAAACTGCCGGCTAATTTGACCTACAGCGAAGAAGGCCTCAAAGTTAAAGCCAAAGTCAGCGAATTAAAAGCTAAAAGAAAAGCTCTGGTCAAAGAGGGCAAATTTGCTGCCGCTCGTGCTGCTCGCAAACACATGAAACGCGCTCTGCGTGATATGAACGCCTAAAATTCACTTTCTGCCTTCTGCGCGCGACTAGCTCAGTTGGATAGAGTGTCGGCCTCCGAAGCCGAAGGTCGTGGGTCCGAATCCCGCGTCGCGCGCCATTTTATCTTTAATTTCTAAGATTTTGGGGATTGGTTTAGCCAAAGAGTTCGGCGTTATATTCGCCGCCGCGCATAAGTTCGAGCTGTCTGTCTTCCAGCTCTAATGTGGCTCTCTCGATAGTAATAGCCGGTTGCAACTCCTTTACATAGACTCTATCAATATGCACCATTTTTTTGGGATCGTTAAATTGCCCCGCGCCCACCTGGCCGCCAAAGTGGTCAGAGCGGCCAAAAGCTATATGGAGGCCCAATTTTTCATCGAGCAAAATGGCGCCGATTGGTTTTAAGCCAAAGCCGCCCAAAACCCCCAGCCCCAGCTCTGCCATATTGCCATAAGCCGGCTCTTCCCTGAGACGCGCACTCTCCTGCCTGGCCACAGGCCCGCAACCGGTCACACCAATGGCTCTGTTTTGCTCAATATGGTAAAAGAGCACATCAGTGCCAAACTGCACCGGCAAAGTACCGTGGCTTTTACTTGGATTATCCGCCACTTCGCCTTCATAAGGCACAATATATGCCTCCCCTGAGGGCACATTGCCGGCCTGCCCCTTTTCGGTAATGAGGCCGGTGGAGGAATGAGCTTTACGGTAGCGTAAATCAAGATAAAGCGTAAGCGGCTCATCACGCCCTTCCACTTTAAAGACAATTTCCGCCCCGTTGGCTTTTGTCAGCCAGTTGCTGATAGCCAGCACTTTTTTCGCTACTTCATGATAATCAAGACGCAGCGCGGGAATCATATCTTCCGAAAAGCCGGGCAAAGTAGCCGCTTTAAAGCCATAGGTAGGAGCAGCCAGTTTTAGCGGCGCGGTAGCCGAATATTCAGTTGGCGCCATAATCAGGCTGTGTTTGCCGAATATTTCGGCCAAAGTCTCCTCCTTGGCTCCGGAGAGAGCGGCAGCCGAAAGGGGCAAATTATGCCCATCAAAAGGCCACATTGCAGGCGGCAAATCGCCGTTATTAGTCATAACGGCGCGGTAGAGATAAAAGGTAGCACAAAAAGGCCCACCCTCTTTTTGGGCCTCTTGCAAATTTTTGTACCAATTCCAGGCGATGTGCCGCCGTTCCTGCCAGCGCGGATTATCGCTCTCTATCTCTTCCGGTAAATCCACCAAAATAGCTATATTTTGCTCCGCGGCAGTGGGGGCAAATACGCGTTCAATCAGGGCCAAAAGTTCATTTTTCGCAAGATATTCCATAGATTCCGCCCAGTACTAAAAATGATTAAATATTGCTGTCTTTGGCTATGGCATAATGAGCTGCCCCTATAAGGTTGGCTCTGGTGTTTAATATAACCTTAACCGGCATATTTTCCATAGCTTCGCAAAAGCGCCCTTTGGCAGAAAAATTACGCATAAACTTAGGTTTTCTAAGGTAATTCAAAAGGCGCGGAGGAATACCGCCGCCCAAATAAAGCCCGCCGCTGGCCCAAACTTTTAAAGCCAGATTCCCGGCTTCGGCTGCCAAAATAGAAGTAAACATTTCCACTGTGAGCTGACAGATTTCGCACTTATGATTCAGGCCGTTATTTACAATAATCGGCGTTTTATCATCAGCTGCCGAAAGTTGTTCCGCAAGCCAGGCGGGCTCATCCAAGGCTTGGGTATCTTTAATAAAATTATAAATATTGGGAATACCTATGCCGCTGCAAATACGCTCATAGCTCACATGTTCGTAGCGCCCTTGCAAATAGCGGAGCAGCTCAATTTCCAAATCATTTAAGGGAGCAAAATCGGTGTGTCCGCCTTCGGTGGCATGGCTTTCATAGCGCTTACCGTTATGAATAAGATAAGCTTCACCAAGCCCTGTTCCCGGAGCAATAACGGCAATGGGACCGCCTTCAACTTGAAGGCCGCTATTTAAAACCTGAACATCCTCTTCTTGCAAAAAAGGTATCGATTCGGCGAGAGCTGCCAAATCATTTAAGAGCCAGGCTTTTTCCAGGCCGAGAGTCTTTTCCAGCTGCTTTTCGTCAATAATCCAGGGCAGATTGGTAATCCAGGAACGGCCATCGGCAACCGGCCCGGCCACGCCAAAAACGGCATGTGTTACCGGCAATTTTGTCTGCTCCAAAAAATCTTTTATCACTGCTTCCAGGCTGGGGTAACGGTGGCAGGGGAAATGGGCTTCCACCACCGATTCGCGCAGGGAATCTTCCGGAGAAAAAACCGCCAGACGAGTATTGGTACCGCCGACATCACCAACTAATAACATATTAACCTCCCGTCTCATAAAGAGACGGCGCCATAGTAAGGCAAGAATGGTGATTTAGCAATGACTTAGGGAGAATTATTGCCAAAAAGTCCCTTTTTTAATAGCTATTAGAAAATGAAGGAGGGCAAGATGTCCGATATAACATATAGCTCATACAATTATGCGCCATCGTTATTAAAACATAATTACGGTTCGCAATTTCATTTGGCGAGCGATCCTATAAGCCTCACCAAACTGGCTATTCTGGGCCGGCCGGCAACCAGGCAACCGCTCATTATGGATTTAGTGGCCGACCTTTACCGCCAGCTTTTGGTCTATGCCGCCGCTGAGCTTACGGAATGTGCGGTAGATACGGAATCCCGCATGACCGCCCTCTCCGGTAAAAAATGGCATGGGCGCATTTTAGACAGCGCCAATAAAGTAGTCGTGGCGGCCATTGCCCGGGCCGGCACTCTGCCCGGCGAAGTTATCTTTCGCGAATTATCGCGGCTTATCGATCCGCAAAATGTGCGCATCGACCATTTTCTCATGGCGAGAAGCGTAGATGCCAGCGGCAGCGTCACCGGCACTGCCAACAGCGGCTATAAAATAGGCGGCCCCATAGATGGAGCTACGCTGCTCATTCCCGATCCCATGGGTGCCACCGGCTCCACCATTATTGAAACAGTGGAACTTTACCGCAAGTTAAAACTCGGTACTCCGCGCAAAATTGTAGCTCTCCACCTCATTATAACGCCGGAATATATTGCCCATGTGCGGCAAAAAATTCCCGAGGCCGAAGTTTACGCTCTGCGCCTGGACAGAGGTCTAAGCAGCGATGAAGCTCTTTCCGCCCCGCTGGGCGAAAAGCCGGAAAAAGGCTTAAATGAGCACGATTACATCATTCCCGGCCTGGGCGGTATCGGGGAAATCATGAGCAATAGTTTTGTCTAACAAAGCGCCCTAAAAGATAGATCAAAAAGGGAAAGAATCCCCAAAAAGTTGCGCTGCCGCTTTGGTTACAACCGCTATCGGCATTTTTCACAATAATATTTATTTTTTCTTTGGGGGGTGAAAAAGCCCGGCAATTGTTTTTACAATCAGAGCTATCGGCACAAAAACCGTTTTCCTCGCCGGTAGGGTATTTAAAGCAAATAGCCTCTTCGTCATCGGGAAAAAGCGTGCGGCAACGTGTTTCGGCGGTTGCGGCATAGGGATACATCACTGAATCATTTGTGGCCGTATGCTCCAGGCCCAGCATGTGGCCTATTTCATGGACGGCAGTGTTTTTAAGATCGGTCTTTACCAGCAAATCACTATTTGTAAAGACAAAGTTTTCGCTGTTAAATTCAATGTCGGCATCCAAAATTTCGCCGGTGTAATTGTTAGCGGTAACAGTGGTTATGGCAATAGCCAGGCTGGAATACGGCCAATTTTTTTCATAAAAGGAGAGGCTGTTTTGATTACTCAAGGGCTCTAAATAATCGAAGCCTATTTTGCCGTTAAAAGCTTCTGTGCTCTCACTAAAGGTAAAATCTGAACAACTAACGCTATTCCAAACGGCAAAAGCTTCTCTTAAAGTATCAAGCTCACCGCTGCCGGCAATATCTTCGGTGCCTTTGCTATCGAGCACAAAGGGCACCACCCGCTTTGACCAAAAAACCGCCACACCCTGGCCCTCTTGCAAAGCAGTGCACATAAAAGCTTTAAGCTCCGGGGCCCATAAAAAGGTAATAACAGCTGATATGATTAGTAATTTTTTATTCATAATTGCCTAAGTTAAAAGCTTGGGCCAAATAGTAAAAATGGTGCGCGGGGAGGGACTTGAACCCTCACGAGCTAGCTCACTGGAACCTAAATCCAGCGCGTCTACCAGTTCCGCCATCCGCGCACGGAACGAGGCGCATTATAACTATTTACCGGGAGAGCGCAATAATTTTTATCGCTCCTGTTTTTTGTTTAAAATTGTATTTGCAGCAAGGAGCATATTGCCATAAAATACGCACTCGGGTCTTTTTGGAGGTTTACCATGGAAAATAAAATTATCGATTCAGTAAAAGCAGCCGGTGGTTTTGTTAAATATGCCGAAAAGCAAGCCAAAGAAGTTTCCGACACCATCAGGGAGCGAGTAGAACAATCGGATCTCTCCGCCGAAACAGAAATTGTTAAACGCAAAGCCCGCAAATTAGTGCATAAAGTAAGTAAAAAAAGCTATTCGGTTTTTGAAAATCACAAAGATATTTTGCCGGAAAAACTCAAACCAGTTTCGGAAACTGTAGAGCTTATTTTGGAAAGCGTGGTAGAACTCTCCAAAAATGACGATGAAGAAGAAGCGGCCGAAGTTGTAACCGACGCTAAGGCTAACGAACAGGAAGCTCCCAAAAAACGGCGCTATGTAAGAAAAGCCAAAGCGGCCCAAGCTGAAGCTCCCAAAAAGCGGCGTTATGTAAGAAAAGCCAAAGTCACCAAAGAATCCGCGCCGGCGGAAGCTCCGGCTGAAGCCCCGGCAGCAGAATAATTTCTATTTATTCTCACTATTTACTTTTTTAAATCTCTTAGTTATTCCCAAAACAATTACCCCCCAAATGGCGAGGAGTCCCAAGGTGAGCGGCGAAACCAGCCCAATGGCGCCGAAAGCAGCTATGGGCATGAGAATAAGCGAGGCCCCGCCTTTGGCAAGGCGAAAGGTGAGCATATCAACAATGGATTTACCGGCTGTTTTTTCTTCATAGCTTAAGGGGATATAAAGCAGGTTTTTGGCGGCCTTAAAGAGACTGTAATCCATAACCTTGCCGGTGATTTTAACCGCCGCGATAATAGCAAAAACAGGATAAATAAGAAAGCCCACCATGCCGGCGCCCAAAAGAGCAGGGATAATAAGCATAGTGCCGCCAACACCGACAGCCCCGATAATCGGGCCGGTCAAAACATTAAAAATAAGCGTAGTCACCGAAACTGCGGCATATATATAACCTATTATTTCAGTTCTCTTATCCACATTGGCAAAAGTCTCTTCGATAACGTGATTATATTCATAATCTATAAGAGTCATGGCCACCTGAACAACAATTATCAAAAAAAACATCAGCCAGAGATATGAGCTTTTTTGCACCACTTTAACGGCGCCTACCAGGGGAAGTTCCCGGCTTTCGGCGGCTTTTACCTCTTTGGATACCGGCTCAGGCTTTTTAGCCGGGCCGTGAATAAAGGCGGTGATTTGCCCTAAAACGGCCATTAATACCAAAAGCGGCACCACTATTATAAGGACTCTTTCCGAGCCGTATTTAAGAGCTATCTTGCCGACAGCCACATTGCCGATAAGCCCGCCGATAGAGCCGATGGCGCCAAAAAAGCCGTAAATCCAGCTGGCTTTTTTTATGCTAAGCACCGTATTGGTATAGGTATAAAATATTTCTACCAGAGCCACTACATAAAGATCTTTCCAAGCATACAAAATATAATAGGCGGCGTGCGGCCAAACAGTGGTAAGCGGTATCAGGGCGGCCAGCAGGAGAGCCGCCAGCAAAGCCACTTCTCCAAAGAGTTTTACCAAATCGGCCTTGGGCAGAATGTGGTTATAAAGCACCACCATCAAAATACTGCCCAGGGCTACAGCCAGCCAGGCAGTGGGTAAATTGGCACTTCCTTCACTCTTTAAAAACAGCGACTCGGTAGCCGGCCGGCTTAAAGCATAAGAAAACATCACTAAAAAAGACTGACAGCATAATCCGCTGATGACGGCCAAACGCCGCCTAGGAGAGAGATGATCCATGAGATACCTCCGCGGCCTTCTATAACGAGCGAAAATCATTCTGTCAATGTATGGCTTTTTTCTCTTGTTATCGGCAAAAATTTGGGCATGATGACTCTAGTATCTTTAGAGAACCATAAGCAGAGGTTCAGAGAGTAAGATATGAGTGAACTAAATATATCTTTGATGGAAGGTGAAGACAAAGAGAGCTTGGAAGAACTCATGCGTTCTTTGCCCCAGTTTATTGTGGCTAAAAAGGCCCTGATTGCCGGCTATTCTCTATGGGCCGACATCAATGAACCGCGCAATTTTTGCCCGCAATTTGCCGAGAAATTGTGTGCCGAAGAAGATATTTTAAGCGGCAAAACTCCGGTATTTTTATTAAAATTTGCCACTGCGGCCGGTGAGCGCCTGCTTCTTATTCATCAGCCGGTGAGCCAAGCTCAAAAAATCTTTTATCGTCTTAGCGAATCACCTTCGGCCGTGGCTCACCGCCTCTATTTGGCTACACTTAACAGCCCGGTTATTCTGCCCAGAAGTTTTGGCTTTATCGAAGAGCGCCAGGATAAGCGCCTCGTGCGTTCTGCGGAGGTACTGGAAGTGCCTCAGGCCATGCCGACTCTGGGCGAATTTTTGGCCAGCGAATTAAAAGAAGCGGACAAAGAAAAACGGCAACAGATTTTTACCGCCCTGGCTAAAGAACTGGCCATTATTCATAACGCCTGTTTTTACCACCCTGCCCTGAGGCCTTGCCACATTTTGCTGCTTAAAAATCCAAGTGCGAATCAAAGTCAGGGGCTGGATGAAAGCTCTTTTATGCTCACCATGAGCGACAAAATGCGCTTTTTAAAAAAATACGACACCGACCACCGAGCGGTAAATCTCTATCAATTTTATCGCTATGCCCTCATGGACGCCACAGAGAGCGAGCGTTTCCGCTTTATTGAGAGCTATTGTAATTATCTGCCGGCCGATTCTCTCGATGCCGAAGATCTCTACCGCCGGGTAGCCCATCACTACCAGGAGCGCCTGGAGCAGGAAAAAGCTTCTTTGTGAATTTTTACCTTACTTTAGCTGCACTTTAAGCCGCTCAGGTTTTCTGGAAAGAGCTAAAAGTTCTTCGTCATTTAAGGCAAATACCGCCTGAAAGGCGGCTCTATCAGCGGCATTTTTGGGCGCTTCCGCTCGGCCACTTTCGGCCATACTTTTAAGTTGCCAAGCGTCATATACTTTACCGAGCGGCACAGTTTTTTTATAAAGAGTGGTTTTTAAGTCCTCATCATAAATGAGCACATTCACCTGGGCGGCGGCAGTATTTATGGAACTATCTACCGTACCATAAGCTAAAAAGAGGACATTATTACCCAGATGATAAGGCCGGCCCGCTAAAGAGGTTATGGCTTTGTCCGTAAGGCCGCTTTCGGCGCTCTTAGTCCCGTTTTGCCAAGGAGCCAGCGGATTTTTAAGAAAAGCGATACCACCACCGCTCTTGTGAGCTGTAAGAGCGAAAAAGGCCAGTATTATCAGCACGATAACCGCCAGAAAGTTGCCCAGGATCTTTTGCCAGAGCGCCGGCTCTTTGGGCGGGGTTAGCGGACGCAAAAGAGTATTACCGTCGGCCGGCACTTGGCGCTTTGGAGCCTGACCAAAAACTTCCGCTTCATGAGCGGATAACATTTTTTCCGCCATATCCGGCGACATACCGGCCACACTTAGCTCTAAAGGTGCCGCCTCTGCTGCGACCGGAGCCGGAGCAGACGGTGCCGCGGGAGCTATGCCGGTAGGCTCCGGCGCGCTGTTGCCGGTAAGGTCAAGGGCTATATCCAGTGCAAGATCCGGCGCGGCACCGGGCTCTGCCGAAGCCGCAGACGGCGCGGGAGTAGCCGCAGCCACTGGGGCTATGCCGTTAGGCTCCGGTGCGCTGTTTCCGGTAAGGTCAAGAGCTATATCCAGTGCAAGATCAGGCGCGGCACCTGGCTCTGCCGGAGCTGGAGCCGGCGCGGGAGTAGCCGCAGCCACTGGGGCTATGCCGTTAGGCTCCGGCGCGCTGTTGCCGGTAAGATCAAGGGCTATATCCAGTGAGAGATCCGGTGCGGCACTGGGCTCTGCCGGAGCTTGAGCCGGAGCCGCAGCCTGAGCCGCCGGCGCGGGCGTCAATGGGGCCATGGACACTGATACAGGCACAGATGCCCTGCCGCTTACCGTTTTCTGCCTAGGGGCCGCCTCTTCCTGGGCCTCTTCCTGACACACTAAATCCATCAGCGAAACTTCCGGAAAAGCTATTTGATTCTCCGCACCTGGCACTAAATTTTTATTTTCAACCATTAAGACCTCCACTTAAAGGCCAGCAAAAAATCAATACACTAATTTTCAAAACTATTAAAGATAGAATAAGGTAACCAGGGCGAGGGAGCAGCAATGAAAAAAAATACCGTTTTTAACCTTGTCATCTTACTGGCGGCTTTACTTGGCAACTTTGGCTGCCAGCAAAAAGTAGAAAAACAGGCTAATCAGGAAAACAAAGCCGATACTTGGATCCAAGAAAGTAATTTTATTCCTCTGCCGTTAAGCGGCAGCCATGTAATGACCAGCGGCCCCAATCCAATGGTAACTATCGTTTTCTTTGGCGAATTTAGCGACATTCTTACGCACAAATTAGCAAAAGATTTAAATGATATTGCCGAAAATTACCCCACTCCGTTAGCTATTTCTTTTAGACATGCACCGTTTATAAGCGGCGAAAGAGGCCTTCTTTATGCCGTTGGTGCCGAAGCCGCCGGGAAACAAGGGAAATTTTGGGATTTTCACCAACTGGCGCTAAGTTATTCGGCAGAGTCCATGCCGCCACCAGAACAGCTAGCTGAAAAATTAGGCCTGGATTTGGGAATTTTTCAAGAAGATCTCACCGATAAGCAACTGGCCGCCAAAGTCTATCGCGATATGGATTTGGCTAAAACCTATGGTTTAACAGTCACTCCGGCACTACTGATAAACGGGCGTAAAATCCGCTATCATGGTCATAAAGAGGATATTTTAAAGGCTATAGATAAGGCCAAGATAGAAGCCGAAACTCTCATAAAAGAGGGCGCTCCGCCCGGCAAAATCTATGAAACACTCCTGGCCAAAAATTCTCCGGCCTTAAATTCGCTTAAAATGGCTAAAAACCCGGCTGCCGGGCGGCAAGTTCTCATTCCCGGCTTGGAATTTCCCGCTTATGGCAGCGAGGATCCGCTTATTTGGGTTTACTATTTCACCTCTTTTGGCAGCCCCTTTAATCAAAACGCTTGGCTCTTATTGCAAGAAATAAGAAAAAAAAGTTCCAAAGTGCGTTTTATTTTTCTCCCTTATGCCGATGGCCTTAATCCGGCGGCGGAAACAGCGGCGCTATGCGCTTATTGGGCTTTAACTCAAAATAATTTTGAAGAAATAGTAGGTTTACTTTCCAATTTGCCACCTAATTTTAAAGATAATGATCTAAGTAGGCTTAAAAACAATAGCGGCACCCCACTTTGCCCGGCTCCAAACCAATTAGAAAAGTTTTCTGACCTTTTAGCAGCCGCCGGTGAATTAAAAAAGAAAATGGGTCTTAAAGCCAATCCTGCTCTTCTTATTAACGGCATAGAGGTGCCGGTTATCAAGGATATAACCTACCTGGATAAGCTTTTGGCAGCAGAGCTAAAGCTGGCAGAGGAGTTAAAAAATAACGGCTTTAGCGAGCAGGAACTTTTAATAGAACTCACCAGAAACCCCAGCGGCTTAAATTAGCTTTACTTTTGTACCAAGTAACCTGCAGCTTTTCCCGTCGGCCCAAACCTGCTATACTGCGCCGCCGGAGGGAGCCATGAGCGAACATATATTCCCCATCGGTATGCAAACATTTTCCAAAATTCGTGAGAGTAAAGCTATTTACATAGATAAAACTGCTCTTATTTATAAGCTGGTAAAAGAGGGCACAGTCTATTTTCTCTCCCGCCCGCGCCGCTTTGGCAAAAGCCTCTTAATCTCCACTCTGGAGGCCTATTTTAAAGGGCATAAAGAGCTTTTTACTGGCCTCGCCATGGAAAAACTGGAGAAGGAGTGGATAAAATACCCAGTTTTTAAGTTTGATATGAGTGTAGCAAAATATCATGAAGATTTACAGCTACTTAGAGACGCTCTTGATGTCATGCTCGCCAGATATGAAGAGTTTTATGGCCGCAATGAAAAAGAGACTTCTCCCAGTCTGCGCCTCTCCGGCATTTTGGAACGCGCCCATGAAAAAACTGGACAGAAATGCGTTATTCTAATTGATGAATATGATGCTCCTCTTTTAGATACACTGGTAAATACTGCAACTTTTCAAAAAGCCAGAACAATTTTGCGCGATTTTTACAGCCCCTTAAAAGCCGCCGATGCCCACCTGAAATTTGTTTTTTTGACCGGTATTACTAAATTCAGCCAGCTTTCTATCTTTAGTGAGCTCAATAATCTCAAAAATATCAGCATGAAAGATGAATATGCCGCTCTTTGCGGCATCACCAAAGAGGAGTTAAAAACGGCCTTACAACCGGAAGTGGCAGAAATGGCCGCCAAGTTGCAAATTAGCTCTGAAGAGACTTATGAATTGCTCAAAAATATGTATGACGGCTACCACTTTAGTAAAAATTCGCCGGATATTTTTAACCCCTTTAGCCTCTTAAATGCTTTGCAGGATAAAGATCTTAATCATTATTGGTTCTCCACCGGCACGCCAACGCATCTCACCGAAATGGTTAGTAAATACACCTTAAGGCCGGAGGATCTGGAGGGCTTTCCGGCAAGCGAAGATATGTTTAATATCCCTACAGAAAATGCCGAAACGCCAATTCCCGTGCTCTATCAGAGCGGCTACCTCACCATAAAAGAATTTGATGACGGTGATTATATTTTGGGCTTTCCCAATAAAGAGGTGCGCATCGGCTTTTTAAAGGGGCTCATGCCTTATTATTCGGCTACCAGCAGAAACAGTAACGAAGTCTTCTTGCAAAAACTCACCCGCTTTTTTAAAAAAGGCGAAGTGGATGCGGCAATGGAGCTTTTACGCGCCTTTTTTGCTTCTATCCCCTACGATGCCGAAAAGCAGGACGAAAATCATTATAAAACCATATTTTACCTTATCTTTCGCCTGGCTGCCGCCTTTAATGTAAGGACAGAAGAGCGCACTTCCGCCGGGCGCATAGATGCTCTTATTGAAACCAAAGAGACTATATATCTCTTTGAATTTAAGCTAGAAGGCACAGCCGAAGAAGCTTTAAAGCAGATAGATGACAAAGGCTATGCCATAAAATATGCGGCCGGAGAGAAAAAGCTGGTTAAAATCGGGGTGAATTTTGACAAAGAGAAGCGCACTACCAATCGCTGGGTAATTGGGTGAAATTTTCTTCTATCACGGCCCAAGATAGCCCAAAAAACCGAACTTAAAAATGGCCCAAAATTTCACCGCACATTCTTTAAATAATCCTTGCATTTAATTCCACAATATGTTAGATAGCCTCGCCCCGACATGGAGTCGGGAGAACACACACTGGTAGCCCTCGCGGTGAGGTACTTATTTTGCTACCGGTGGCGGATTAACCGCAAGGAGTTTTGAATGTCCTCAGTATCTATGCGCAGTATGCTGGAAGCCGGTGCCCACTTTGGTCACCAAACCCAACGCTGGAACCCCAAAATGAAAAAATACATATTTGGGGCCAGAAACGATGTTTACATCATCGATTTGCAAAAAACCGTTCCCCTCTTTGAAAAAGCTTACAATGCTGTTTTAGAGCTGGCCTCGCACGGCGAAAAAATCATCTTCGTGGGCACCAAAAAACAAGCTCAGGAAGTGGTAAAACAAGAAGCTACCCGCTCCGGCCAATTCTTCATCAATAACCGCTGGCTTGGCGGTACCTTAACCAACTTCAAAACCGTGCGTTCTTCCATCGAGCGCTTAAAATCCCTGGAAAAAATGGCCTCTGACGGCACCTTTGAGCGCCTCACCAAAAAAGAGGCAGTGGGGCTCGCCGGTGAAACCGAAAAGCTGGAAAAGAACCTCGGCGGTATCAAAGAGATGAATCGCCTCCCCGGCGCCATTTTTGTTATTGATACCATCCGCGAGCACATCGCTGTTTTGGAAGCCCGCAAACTGGATATCCCGGTTATCGCACTCCTCGATACCAACTGCGATCCCGATCTCGTTGATTTCCCCATCCCAGCCAACGATGACGCCATTCGCTCCATCCAGCTCTTTACCGCCGCCATTGCCGATGCTTGCATCGAAGGTGAGCGCATTTACCAAGAGTATTTGGCCACTCACAAAGAGAAAGATGAAGACAAACGCCCGGCCAAAGGCGCCCGCGATGATCGCAAAGCCCGTGGCCCCAAAGTGGAGACCGTGCGCTCTGCTGATGCCGCCGCTCAAGAAAACGCCGAAGACAGCGCTGCTAGCGAAGCTTAATTTTAAAGAAACGGAGAATTAATATGCCTGCATTTAGTGCTCAAGATGTAAAAAACCTGCGCGATGAAACCGGCGTAGGTATGATGGATTGCAAAAAAGCCCTCACCGAGTGTGATGGCGACCACGATAAAGCTGTCGAATATCTGCGCAAAAAAGGTCTGGCCAGTGCCGAAAAACGGGCCGGGCGCATTGCCGCTGAAGGCGTGGTTGGTAGCTACATTCACATGGGCGGTAAAATCGGCGTTTTGGTGGAAGTCAACTGCGAAAGCGACTTTGTGGCCAATGGCGATATTTTTAAAGGCTTTGTCAAAGATGTGGCTATGCAAATCGCCGCCAGCAACCCCCGCTGGATTAACCGCGAAGATGTACCGGCCGATGTTTTAGAAAAAGAAAAAGAAATTTATATGGACCAGGCCCGCAAAGAGGGCAAGCCGGAAAAGATGCTGGAAAAGATCGTCGAAGGCAAATTGGTGAAAAAATTCTATGCCGAGAATTGCCTCGTTGATATGGCCTGCATTAAAGACGACAGCATGACCATCGGTGAGCTTTTAAGCACCATCGTCAGCAAAACCGGCGAGAAAGTTTCTATCCGCCGCTTCACCCGCTATCAAATGGGCGAAGGCCTGGAAAAGCGCTCTAATGACCTCGCTGCCGAAGTGGCTGCCGAGATGGCCAAGTATTCCAAGTAATCATTAATCCGTTATCCCTGTCATTATCTGCACATATATTTATATTGTTTCATTTGTAGAGGCGCAAAATTTTGCGCCTCTACAAATTACAAAATTTTGCGTCTCTACAGACACATATATTCATATTGGGGCCAATATTGGTGAGGGCACAATATTTTATTTTCTGGTTTTTAAATTGGCGAGAAGAGCATCCAAATCGGCTAAATCTATAGAACTATATTTGGCAGTGGGACCAGGAGCCGGCGGCGGCGCAGGTTTGCTAAGCGGCGCTTCATCAATCTGGGGCAAAGGGGCAAACATCGGCTCATTTTGATATTGCAACTCAATAGTATCTTCCAAATCGGCTGAAACTTCACACTCCGGTAGCTCGCGAGTGGGAGCTACCGGCACCATTATTGGAGTACTGTCATCTAGGCCATCGGTGACATCAACCGCTATCTCCGGCTCATTTTCCCCTTCACCGTCATCATCTATTGTTACATCAAAGCCATCATCGGTAGATTCGGCGGCATCTTCGGCAAAATCGGCAGTAACATCTATTTCAGTAGCCGGAAGCGGCGCTTCGGGCTCAAAAGTCGTAGTCACGTCCGGCACAAGTTCTTCGGCAGCAGTAGGCACTTCCGGCTCAAATGTCGTAGTTACATCCGGCACAAGTTCTTCGGCAGCGGCAGTAGGCGCTTCGGGCTCAAATGTCGTAGTTACATCAGGCACAAGTTCTTCGGCAGCGGCAGTAGGCGCTTCGGGCTCAAATGTTGTAGTCACATCCGGCACAAGTTCTTCGGCAGCGGCAGTAGGCGCTTCCGGCTCAAATGTCGTAGTCACATCCGGCACAAGTTCTTCGGCAGCAGTAGGCACTTCCGGCTCAAATGTGGTGGTTACATCCGGAGAAACTTCATCAGCTAGACAGCCGCTCGCAGCTATTGCTTCCGGTGACAAAGCACTGGCTATATCGGGAGCGCTATAGGCCGGCTCCTCCTGAGCAGATGGCAAAGTTCCACCGGTAACTGCTGCCAAAAAGGCTTCGTTTTCTTCGCGGCTCACAGCCACAATCGGCTCTTCATCATCTTCCGGGCCATTTTCTGTGCTCTCCTCAGGCAGTGTTTCACCGGCTATATCTTCCATCACAGCGGCCGCAGCCGGGAAATTAGCACTATGCAACGGCGCCGCTGGCACCTCTTCCGCGGCGGGAGCTATTTCAATGCCCACTTCCGCAGCCTGAATAGTTTCGCTCTCTTCTTTAAACTCTTCCGCCGCTGTCTCAGCTACAGACTCTTCCGGCTGGACAGCTTCTATAGCTTCAGCGGCGGCCAAAGCCTCATTTTCTTGAACTTCCGCTCGCGCTGCTTTAAGCGCCGCTTCGGCTTCTGCCGCCTGCTCCGGGCTGATAGTGAGTTCACCGAGGTTAGTGGTGACTTTATCCACAATCTCGCCAGTTACTTCGCGCGAGCCAGCAAAAAAAGCTTCCAAAAGAGCATTATCGCAAATGGTATTTATCACTCTGGGAATGCCGCCGCTGGCCAGATGCACTTTGGTAATAGCTTCAGGAGTAAATATGGGATAAGTAGCCCCGGCTTGCTCTAATCTAAAATTGATATAAGCAGCGCTATTGGGCTCATCAAAAGGCGGCAGGCGATATTTTAAAGCCACACGCTGAGCCAGGGGCGGATCGAGCATCATGTGTTGCTCAAGTTCCGGGAGGCCAAAGAGGACAAAAGAAAGGAGCTTGTGGCCTGGCAGCTCAATATTTAAAAGGCCGCGAAATTCTTCCATAATTTCTTTGGTGGCCAACATTTGAGCTTCATCAATCAAAACCACAGCTTTGCGGCCGGCTTCGTGGATTTCCACCAGGCGCTGATAGAGGCGGTTAATAATAGTGAGCTTTTCTTCGCCGGGATCGGCCACGCCGAGTTGCATGGCAATGCGCCGGAGCAGCCAGGTGGCGCTGATGCCCTCGTGGACAATGATTAAAAGCGCGGCTTCATAATTTTGCTCTAAGAGGTGATCCAAAAGGCGGCGGGCCAAAGTGGTTTTACCGTGGCCGATATTGCCGATGCAAACAGCCAGCCCCTTCATGCCGGAGGCTACATAAGTAAGCCTTTTTAGGGCTTCATCGTGCTGGGTGGAGTGGTAATAAAAGCGGCTCACCGGCGCATTGGCAAACGGTTCGCTCTGCAGGGAAAAATGGTCTAAATAATCCATAGACGGCTCCTTCCATCAAGGCGCAAATATATAAGCACTCAAATGCAAAAAAGGCAAATACCTGTTTAATATTTTCTGCGGCAAAGCAGATAAAGTCACATTAAAGGCCAAGACTCATTGGATGATAAAGAACTCAACATCTGCCACTTTGGAGGAAGAAGCATCATATAATTTGCACCAACCAGGAGAATCGCTTGGGCCTGAATCACCAACATAGTAACCAGTATAAGTATTAAGCTCTACATAATTAGTTGCTTTGGTGCCTGTTCTTACTTCACAGAAAACCGAGCGATTGCCAAAAGCATGAGCAAAGACTAGGTAATTGGTACTGGGTAATGTTTTGCTAAAAGTAACTTTAAATACACCGGCAGCTGTTGCTGCTATTGAACTCACTCCCTGGCTCGTTTTTATAGAAACAGAATTATAATCATTAAAACTTTCAAAACGTCCATAGGCTTTAATAATATGTACATCTGTCGCCAAATCCTCAGTTTGCACAGCATGAGCTGCTATCTTTTCTGAAGTAATGGCATCTTTTTTAATATCACTGCTTTCCACACAGCCGCCACAATCGAGATCATGGGCTTTATCGGCCACTTCCGCCGTCACTGCCGCATTGGCATTTATAGCGCTAGTAGCCGGGCCGCCTTTACTAGAGGAGCCGGCATAATTAAAAGATATCTCGGTATCGCCAACGCTGCCGGGAGCAATTATTAAAGAGCCGCTGCTATTGCCCACATTTTGCAAAGTGGTTTGGATTTGCGGCGCAAGCTGCGTGAGGCCTACGCAGCCTTCACATTGCAAATCTTCAGCGCTTTCGGCTTTGGCGGCTAGGATG
>JAEEML010000151.1 GCA_016283195.1 Deltaproteobacteria bacterium
GCGCTCAATGGCATCGTTATAAAACTGCGCTGCCCCGCTATAATCCGCGGCCTTAAAATGAATCTCTCCCAAGCGAAATATAGCCTTGGCCGCCATAGAATGTTTAGGAAAATAATTTAAAAATTTCAAGTATTTTACTTCAGCGTCATCAAATTCTTGCTTTTCATAAGCATTTTCGGCTTCTTTAATGAGCTTTTGCGGGCGAATACCAACCGGCGGCGGTGCGGGAACAAATTGTTCCTCTTTTGCCTGGGCGCTTTCGGGCGTTAGTTTTACCACAGTCAAATGTTCCGGCGGCCTGGTAGCAGCATGGCTTACCTGCCCAGCCGCTTTTGGGCCGGCAGGTTGCGGATTATCATAAAGCACAGCTATTTTTTTGCTCTCTTTTTCCAACTGGGCAGAAAGTCGCACATAGCTCTTGGAAAGAGCAGCCAGCTGAGTCTCCAAAGCGTCGATTCTTTTTTGTGTAACTTTACTGCTTTGGCAAGCAGTAAGAAACGGCGCGGATAGCAGCATAACAGCCGAGGCAAAAACAGTATTACGGAGCAAAAACGGCATAGGCCCAAACCTCCACTTTGGCAACATAAACAGCTTTTTAAGAAAAGGCAAAAAAGTGGCACTAGAGCAGGGGGTAAGGAGTGAGAGCTTTATTCGCTAACTATTTTAAAAATAACGGCCTTTTTGTTGCCGGGCGCTAAGGAGGCTTCAAAACGCTGCGGTTGCAAACCAATGAAATAGGAACGTTCGGCCATTACTTTGGAATTATTACGCCGCCAAGAGCTGATATCGCCTTTAGGCTCCACTCTAAGCTCCCCCTTCTCATTTATTTCATAGGCAAATTCCATTGTTTCATCGGCCGTAAAACGCACCTTTAAGGTACCAAAGCTAAGATGAAAGCGCAGAGGCACAGAATTATCCTTAGCCACTTTTTTACCATCGAGAAAAACAGTTGCTGCTTCTGAGAGTCCCAGGCGGACATTGACCGGCTGGCGCTCAATAGCTTGCGGCTTTGCTTCTTCTGCCTCTTCTGCAGCCGAAGCTGCGGCCTCAGGCTGAGCTGCTAGTGCCGCGCTATTATCGCCGGCTGGCTTTTTGCCGGTTGCTTCGGTTACCGCTGTTTCTGCGGCCCCGGCCGGGAGAATTCGCATGGAAATAGGGAAAGAGAGAGGCTTATCGGCGACCAGTTCCAGCGGCATTTCCACGGGATAATAGCCGGGAGCAGTTATTTTCAGACGATGCTGGCCGTAAGGAATAGTCACATCACGGTAAGGAGAACTACTAGCTTTTAATTCGCCGTCGATATAGAGCTTAAAACCTTTAGCCGGCTCTACGGTAACCTCCAGCCGCGGCTTGGTACTGATGGCTTCTTCTTTAAAAAAGGAGCGCAAATTGCTGACATTATCGCAAGCACCAAAAGTATTTAAGGCACATATTCCCCAAGTAACAATAAGCCATTTGTGCCTCATAATTAACTCCTCAAAATATTAGGCCAGTTCGTTAAGGCGCTTTAAACTGGCCTCTAAGCCCTTTTTCATCTCCAGGGCCTCAGCCAATTTAGTCTCTTCGGCCGCTACCACCTCGGCCGGGGCGCGGTCTTTAAAAGAGGGATTACTGAGCTTGCCATTAAAGCGGGCGATATCCTTTTCCAATTTAGTTAGCTCTTTATCTACTTTGGCCTTTTCGGCCTCCACATTGATAAGGCCGGCCAGTGAAACGGAAATTTCGCCGCAATTTACCACAATGGCCAGGTTGCCGGATTCGTGGTGCAGTTCATCTACAAAGGTCACATCGGCATTAGAAAGGCGCATAATGGAGCTCACCTGCTCATTAAGAGCTGCGGCCAGGTTGGCCTTAGAGAGGCGCACTTTGGCACTTAGGCGCACTTTGGGCGAGATGGTATAATCGGAGCGCACAGCGCGAATAGCGGTCACAATTTGCATTAGAGCGCCGAATTGCTCCTCAGCCGCGCTGTCGATAAGATGCTCAGCGGCCACCGGATAGGGGCTAATCATGATGGATTCCGGCATATCGGCACGGCGCGGAATATTCTGCCAGAGTTCCTCAGTGATAAAGGGCATAATGGGGTGCAAGGTGCGAAGAGCCGTTTCCACCACATAATAGAGCGTATCCTGAGCATTTTTAAAGGCTTCCGGATCGGCGGCTTCACCGGCTTGAATCACCGGCTTAATAGTCTCTACATACCAGTCGCAAAGCTCATTCCAGATAAACTGGTAAATAGCCATGGTCACTTCGCTAATCTTTACCTCGTCCATGCCGGCGGCCACCACTTTGAGCATATTACTTAGGCGCGAGAGGATCCACTTGGCCGGGAGGGTCTTTGGCTCCGGCGCACTGGTAACCGGGGTATAATTTTCGCCCAGAGTATTGAGCAAGAATCTGGTTAATTGCCAAATTTTATTGCCAAATTTCCTATAGCCTTCAATGCGCTTGATGGAGAGGTGAATATCTTTGGTCTGCGCCGTATAGGCGGCCAAAGTAAAGCGCATGGCATCGGCACCGCAGGCGGGGATACCCTCGGGGAAGAGCTGCTCCTGAGCCGCTTTGGCCCGTTTTAGCTCAGCCGGCGGCAAGTTATAGCCTTCCAGTTTGTGGTAGAGATTATCCAAATCAGAGCCATCGATAACATCCAGCGGATCGATGACATTGCCCGTGGCTTTAGACATCTTTTTGCCGCGCTCATCACGCACCATGGCATGCAAGAGCACCTGTTTAAAGGGCACATCGCCCATAAAATGGATGCCCATCATCATCATGCGGGCCACCCAAAAAAAGAGAATATCGTAGCCGGTCTCCAAAACGGAGGTGGGGTAAAAAGTCTTTAAAAGCTGCGTATTTTCCGGCCAGCCCAGAGTTGAGAAGGGCCAAAGAGCCGAAGAGAACCAGGTATCGAGCACATCTTCGTCCTGGTGCAGATTGTGCGAGCCGCAGTGTTTACAGGCAGTCGGCGCCTCCACGGCTACTGTCTCTTTGTGGCAGTCATCGCAATACCAGGCGGGGATGCGGTGGCCCCACCAGAGCTGGCGGGAGATGCACCAGGGCTGGATATTTTCCAGCCAGTGATAGTAAGTTTTTACCCACTCGGCGGGGATAATCTCGGTTTTACCCTCCTCTACCGCCTTTAAAGCCTCTCTCGCCAGCGATTCGGTATTGACAAACCACTGGGTGCTGATCATCGGCTCCACCACTGTCTTGGGGTGACGCTGACAGCGGCCCGGCGCATAGATGTGCTCTTTGCTGCCGCGGGCGAGGCCACGGGCTTCGAGCTCATCTTTCACTCTTTGCCGCGCTTTAACAGTGGTGAGACCGGCAAAATCGCCGCACTCTTCATTGAGAGTGCCATCAGGGTTTAAGATGTTGATAAATTCCAGATTATTGCGCTTACCGCAGGCAAAATCGTTGGGATCGTGGGCCGGAGTCACTTTAACGGCGCCGGTTCCAAGCTCCATATCGGCCAGTTCCGGGTCGGCAATAATGGGAATCTGCCGCTTTAAGAAGGGATGCTGCACCAATTTACCAATCATGGCTTTATAGCGCTCATCATCGGGGTGCACGCAAACTGCTGTATCGCCAAAAATAGTCTCCGGGCGGGTGGTAGCCACCACTATCTCGCCGCTACCATCAACTAATTGGTAAGCAAAAGACCAAAGTTCGCCCTTCTCCGGCTCTTCTCTATCCACTTCCAAATCGGAAAGAGCGCTTTGGCAGGAGGTACACCAGTTGATAAGACGAGTATCGCGGAAAATAAGCCCCTCTTCATAGAGCTTAACAAAGACTTCACGCACGGCGCGGCTTAGGCCCTCGTCCATGGTAAAGCGCTCCCGCTCCCAATCCACCGAGGCTCCCAGGCGCTTTTGCTGCTCTTTAATGCGATTGCCGTATTTTTTCTTCCACTCCCACACTCTTTCCACAAATTTTTCGCGGCCGATTTCGTGGCGGTTTGTCCCCTCTTTGGCTAGTTGGCGCTCCACCACCATCTGGGTGGCAATACCGGCATGATCAGTACCGGGCAGCCAGAGAGTGTTATAGCCGCACATTCTCTTATAGCGGATCAAAAGGTCCTGAATAGTGAGCGTAAGGGCATGGCCCATGTGCAAAGCGCCGGTGACATTGGGCGGCGGAATCACAATACAATACGGCGGCTTATCGGATTTTTCCTCGGCGTGAAAATAGCCTTTTTCTTCCCAGAATTTATACCATTTATCTTCTATTTGTGCCGGTTCAAAAGCAGAGGCTAGAGGGCTCATAATAATATTCCTTATAATGTTTTAATAAATACTATAGAACATGAGGGCGGGATTAAAAGCGATTAGGCGTTGTTTTTCTTAATAAGTTCGGCCACATGCTCTTTAATAATCACTTCGGCCAGCTGCGGCACCACTTCCCAGGCGATGCGCTCGATAATTTCGCGTGCTTCGGCCGAGAGAGCGGCGTGGGTAACTCCGGGAGCAATCTCTTTTTCCGCTTTAGCCACAACTTGTTCTTCGGCTTTGGCCACTATATCAGCTACTGGAGCGGGAGCCGGGGCCGGCTCTTCTTTGGCTATAACCGGCTCAGCTACAGGTGTCACAGAAACTACAGGTGTTACCGGAGCAACTGGGGCAACAGGCGCCACCGGAGCTACTGGAATAACCGGAGCGGGCTTTTCTACCACTGGGGCAACAGGTACTACCGGAGCTACCGGGGCAACAGGGGCTACAGGAGCAACAGGAGCAACTGGCACAACCGGAGCCGGTTTTTCTACCACTGGGGCCACAGGTACTACCGGAGCTACCGGGGCAACAGGGGCTACAGGAGCAACAGGAGCAACAGGCACAACCGGAGCCGGTTTTTCTACCACTGGGGCCACAGGTACTACCGGAGTCACCGGAGCGACAGGGGCAACAGGCACAACCGGAGCTACTGGAATAACCGGAGCCGGCTTTTCCACTACAGGGGCTACAGGATGCACAGGAGTAACCGGTACAACCGGGACTACCGGAGTCACAGGCACTACCGGAGCCGGCTTTTCAGCTACAGGAGCCACCGGGTTGACAGGGGCTACAGGATGCACAGGAGTAACCGGTACAACCGGGCGCACCACTTGTGGTGGCACCGGCGGTGGTGTAAAGGTGCTACCAGGCGGAGTAACCGGACGCAACTGCGGCGGCACCGGCGGCAAGAAAGAAGGCCGCGGCGGCACCGGCGGCACATGATCACCGGCCTGAGCAGCTGGAGGAATGGGTCTTAATAACGGCATACCGTTGGGGCCAACAGCTTGCGGCGCTACTGGATGAACAGGCAGTAACGGCTTGGGAGCTACAGGTGCTACAGGAGCTACAGGTGTGGCCACAGGAGCAACAGGTGCCACAGGAGCTACAGGTGCTACAGGAGCTACAGGTGTGGCCACAGGTGCTACAGGTGCCACAGGAGCTACAGGTGCCACAGGTGCTACAGGTGCGGCAACAGGTGCTACAGGTGCCACAGGTGCTACAGGTGCCACAGGTGCTACAGGTGCTACAGGTGCTACAGGTGCGGCAACAGGTGCTACATTCTGGGCATTACCACTCACAGCATTTTGCACAACCTCGAGAAGTGTCTTAGTCTCAAAAGGTTTCTCAACGTGCAAAGATACACCGGCAGCCGCCGCTTTACCTTCATCATAAGCCTCAAATTTGCTGTTCATTAAAACAACAGGAATTGCCGCAAGAGCGGCATCGGCCTTAGCCGCAGCAGCCACGTCATAGCCGTTCATATCGGGCATACCGACATCAATAAGCATAACATCAGGCATTATTTCCTTGGCTTTGGCCAGAGCGTCATTACCGCTTCCGGTGGCCACAACCTGAAAATCTTCGGTGGCAAAGGTTATCTCTACTACTTTTTGCATAGTCACGCTGTCATCAGCAAGCAAAAGCTTATGGGCCATAAATATCCTCCCTAAAACAAAACCAGAGCTAGATAGCCCACCTTGGGCGAAAGCACAATACAACGGAAGAATGGGAAAGGCAACTTTGAAATTCCATAATTAGCAAATATTTTTACCTGATAAAGTAGCGAATCACATCATTCTTAAAAGCAACAAACATCAAAAGCATGAGCAAGAGCAAACCTACAAGCTGTATATAGTGCTTTACCTTTGGCGGAATAGGCCGGCGAATAACGCTTTCCACGATCACCCCGGCCAAATGGCCACCATCGAGCGGCGGCACCGGTAAAAGGTTCAAAAGACCAATATTTATAGATATATAAGCCATAATGCTCACAAAATAAGCCAGCCCATGTTCAGCCGCTTCGCCGGCTATATAAAAGAGCATAATGGGGCCGCCCATGGTATCAAGAGGCAAGCGGCCGGTAAAAAGATGAGAAAGCGCTTTGGCCGTCAGGGCAATATCGCTCCACACTTTTTGTAAAGCCAAGTTAATACTTTTGAAAAATCCATAATTTATAGTAACCATATCGGAATCAAGGAGTACAGTATAATTATAAGCGCCAAATTGATTTTGCTCCTGCTGCTTTTGGGGATTGGCCAGATAATCGGGTTCTATGCGCTTTAAGTTATATTCCAAAACCTTTACTTCTTGCCCGCGCAAAACAGTTATATGCAACAAACGCTCGGTGGTTACATCGACTGATGGCAGATCTATTTCCCAAAATCCTATTTCTTGATCGTCAAATTTTAAAAGGCGATCCCCAGCTAAAAGGCCCATGGCGTGAGCAGGATTTTCACCTTCGTCAACACGAGAAATGGTAACGTTGGCGAGGCCAAGACCAAGATAACCGCGCGCCGGCTCGGCACTGCTGTAATATGCTGCCGGATAGCCGGCCGGAAGCTCACTGGCCGCATCGAGCGCTATCAGAAAATCGCTACTGCCATCTCCCTCAGCCGTTTCCCTTGAAATAGCCAGTTCAAAATGAGTGCCCTGCTCTTTTTGCAAAAAAGAGCGCAGTTCATACCAAGTGGAGATTTCTACTCCATTAACCGCTTTTATTATATCGCCGGTTTTTACTCCGGCCAGAGCCGCCGGCGCTGCCTGGTCGGTAATAGCCACCATGGCTTTTTGTTTGGCCAGCGATATACCGAGCATTCGTTTTTGGGTTACATCGCCAAAAATATCTTTATTTTCAGTCACATTAGGCGTGATATCCAAAACCAAATTTTCTGTGCCGCGTTTAATACTCACCGCCACACTGCCGCTGGTGCCGTCCAAAATCTCGCCTATATCGCTAAAAGCTTTAACTTCCTGACCATTTATGGCTGTAATGGTATCGCCGGGCAAAATACCGGCCACCGCCGCCGGAGAAGCTGCTTTTACATAACCGATAGTAGGCGCCCCAACTTCATGGCTACCGGCAAAGACAAAAAAGTAGAGAATAATGGGCAAAATGAGGTTGGAACAGGGACCGGCTGCCAGCACTAAAGCCCTTTTCCATGGCGCCTGGGCATTAAATGAGCGCGGCAAATCTTCGGGAGCCACTTCGCCGTCGCCCTCCCCCACCATGGCGCAGTAACCACCGAGCGGAATCCAGGAGAGGCAATATTCGGTCTCACCAAAGGTAATGCCCACCATTTTGGGCGGAAAGCCAAGAGAGAATTGCGTCACTTTAATATTAAAGGCTTTGGCCATTAAAAAATGGCCCAGCTCGTGAATAAAGACAATAACTCCCAAAAGAACTATAAAGGCCAGAAGCATTGTCAAACCATTTATGAGAGTTGCCACTTATATCTCCTCTACCCCATAATGGGGCCTTTTATCTATACTCAAGAGTTCTGATTGGCAACAAAAGAAAATAATTTCAGGCGTAACATACCTATTTCGCTACCTAGGAAGCTAAGAGATTATAAAGCAGCACCGCGGATCTTTGGGCTACCTGATTAAATGGTTAGGGCTTTTAATTGGGCAATAGAGAGGCCTGTGTATTTGGCAATAAGGTCAAAACTAAGACCATCTCTTAGCATATTGCAAGCGGTCTCCAGTTTGGCTTTTTCCATGCCTTTTTCCATGCCTTTTTCCATGCCTTTTTCCATGCCTTTTTCCATGCCTTTTTCCATGCCCTTTTCCATGCCCTTTTCCATGCCCTTTTCCATCATCGCCGCCATGCTTGATCTTCTATCTATATCGGCCATTTCTTCCTGAAATTGCTTGGCCCAGCGTAACCTGTCACCACTCATATAGGTAAGTACAAATTCGGCAGCCATGATGCCCTCCTCTTTTTTGGCAAGGTCTTTAATGGTAGCTATTTTATTAGGATTATCGGCTTCTTTCAAAAAGATGCCCCAATTTTCCAGCGCTGAATTGGCAGAAAGGTCGGCCTCTTTGCCAGCCAGTTTGGGCAGCGATCGTAACGCAAGCCGCGCTCATCAGGGTAATCGGCAGGAGCTTCACTGGGCAAAAGGTTTACTTTGGTGATTTTGCGCTCAGTGGCCGCTTCCAGAAATGAGCGCAGAGCTGTTTTTGATTCTGGTGTGTTTTGAGTAAAAATGGCTTTAAAAGTAGAATCAAAGCGCGGATTTAAGAGCGCACCGGTGCCGGCGCTGGCAATATAAGCCTCTTCTTCAGGGGTAAGCGCCGGTAATTCTTGAACCTTATTGAGTTTTCTACGAGAAGCCATAAATACCTCCATCTCGTGAGAAATATTTTAGCACAATGCTGGCTTAGTGGCCAAGTCTAAGTTGGGTGGCGCGCGGTTTTTAGTTAGTTAGTTAGTTACTTTTCTTACACAGCGCACGGAAAGGCTTCCTATATTATTATAAAGGTTATTCTAACGATGATGTTTGCTTTCCGAAAGTCAAAAAAGCAATCAGGTTAGCCGCTTAAAGCAGCTTTTGTTGCAAAGCAGTCGGTGTCTCTCCGGGAGCGGTGCGAGCATCACCCGGCGATTCAATAGGCCAGTACACAGTAAAACGCGCTCCTCCGAGGGGAGC
>JAEEML010000152.1 GCA_016283195.1 Deltaproteobacteria bacterium
AATATGGCCGATTCTATCGTCCCCAATCAGCAGGACGGCGCCAAATTTGCCGAATTAAAGAATAATATTTCCGCACAATTCGGCGTTAAACTGTCTGAAAATGCCGGCGCCGGCGAAGTGAGCCTTTTGGCCGCTGTTGCTGCTTCCGGCGGCAATATCAAGGGCATGGTTGATAGTGAAGGCAATATCAGCGCCGACAAACTCATGGCCGGTGTAGCTACTGTGCTTCGCGATGGCAGTAAAGCTGTCAATACCGCCTCGGATATGGCTAGTGGTATCGGAATGCAGATGAATGCTTTCCGCACCATGATAAACAGGTGATTTTATTAGGTTTGCACCCATAAAGGGTGTTTAAAGTTTTAAACTTTTTAGAAGTTAGAGGAGTGTAAGATGAGTAGTATTTCAGCAACAAACAGTAGTTTTAACATGAACGTCAGCATGAACATGAGTGTTAGCAGCAGCACCAGTTCTTCCAAGCTTTCTTCGCTTGGCGACAAACTTGGCAGCATTCAAGACAATGTCAATGCTCTGGTTGAAAAGCTGATGGGCCAAATGGAAGCTTTGGGCGATGCCCGCGAAGCTCTCTCTGATGCCAAAGCTGCGCTTAATGCTCACAAAGCCGGCAAACCAGTTGCTCCCAAAGCCGAAGCCTACACCAAAGACGGCAAACTGGATGAAGACGCCTTTAAAAAGGCTCAAAGTGACTATAACACTAAAAACAGTGCTTGGGAGCAAAAACTCGGCCAATTGGAAGCCAGAGTAAATACTTGCGAAGGCAAAGTAAAAACCTGCGAAGCCGATGTTGAAAAGACCAAACGCGACATTAAGAGCAAAGAAAATGAGCTCGAAAGCGTAAAAAGCGAGCTGCGCCGTGAAATGGGCGCCAGCAGCAGTTCTAATTCCAGTAAAGTTGAAGGCGGCAACAGCGCTATTGATGATGGTGCCGAAGCTATTTTCAACAAAGCTACCGAATTGCAAGCCGAAATTAAAGCCGCTACCTTAAAAGCCAGCAACATGGCGGCTCATGTGGGCGGTCAAGTGCGCTCGGCTGCTATGTTTAGCCAAAGTGCCGGTGCTGCCGTATCCAGCGGCATTGCTGCCGGTGATAATAACGCTATGGTTTCTCCGCAAGCGCAAAATATCTGGAGCAATTATTCTGATGGCTTTAAAGCCGCTCAAGCTTCTGGCAATACTTCGGCTATGCAGAGCCAATTTGCCGCTTTTGTGAGCGATATTCACGCTAACGGCATGCCGGTTGATGTGAATGCTCTGGTGCAACAGGTTCTCCGCGAGAGCTACCTTGACACCACCGAGGACCTCAAATTCTATGCTGATAAAGTGAAATACTTCAATGAAGCTAAAAAAGCTGTGCGTGGTTATGTACAGGATCTTCGTGATATGAAGACTAATCTCTCAAAGCATATGCAGAGCAAAGAGTTTTGCTTGTCTGATCCGCCGAGCGACAGTGGTGAGTTGAGTAAATTTAAAGGAGAGGTTGAATAGTTCTTTAATAATGAAGTTAGCGGTAAATATGAGAGTGATTTTAATAATGATTTAGGTATTTGTGATAAAATGGGCTACTACCTTAACGAAGAAGGTAAAGAGACCAAAATATCTACTGCTGACGAACTTGACAACCTGATTTCCAAATTTGAAGAAAAACTTTCCACTATCGGTGATGATGCTCAGCTGGCCAATACCGATTTGCAAAACATTTTGCAAAAACAGCAGCAGACACTCCAGATGATGTCCAACATCTCCAAGATGCTCAGCGACACCGCTCTGGCTGTCATCCGCAAAATTGGCTAATTGATTTGATTAACTAAGGTTTATTAAAACCTTTAACTTTAAAAGGAGTTTATCATGAGAATCGAAGGACAAAATCTGCAAGCTATCCAACAAGTGAATGTCGCCAAGGTGGAGAAAAAGGAGGTTAAACAGCTCAGCACTTCTATGATCGAGAAGAAGGCTACCGGTTTTGCCGCTGCCGACAAGCTCGATAAGAGCAGTGGTGCCGCTGTAAGTTCCACAGTTACCAACAATGTTAATATTGAATCCAATGTATCTGTTGAGCAGAATGTTTATATTACCAATGTTTTCGTTAATATTCCCGGTTCTCATTCCATGTTGCGTGATGTTTCCGGCGCTGTTACTGCCGGTAATGCTCAAGTTGCATGTGGTAAATTTGAATCTTTTGTGAAAGATATTCACGATAATGGCATGCCGGTTGATGTGAATGCTCTGGTGCAACAAGTTCTTCGCGAGAGCTACCTTGACACCACCGAGGACCTGAAATTCTATGCCGATAAGGTGAAATACTTCAACGAAGCCAAGAAGATGACTCGCCAATATGTGCAAGACTTGCGTGATTTCAAAACAGGTCTATCCACTTTTATGAAGGATAATGATTTTTGTTTATCTGATCCTCCGTCTGATAAAGCGCAATTGGCAAAATTTAATGAGTTAGTAGAAACATATTGTGCTCAGCATATTGGTACTGCCAAGCATGCCACAGGTAATATTAATGTGCAATATGCCGCTGTTACTAGCATGGTGAATGATATTGCAAAACACCAGGCTATTGGTGATGTTTTGAATCGTGGCGACAAAATGATCAAAGATACTTTTGGTTGTGGATTGCCGCAAGAAATTAAAGATCACATTAAGACAGCTTTAACTAGTGGTAATGATGAAGTTATTAATGCTGCTATGAAAGAAGTGGCTCAATATGTTTCTTATCTTGGTGATGCCGCTGTTAAAGATGGCAAATTTGGTAAAGCTTCTAATGGTATTGATGATGTTAGCCACAAAAAAGGCTGTTCTTCTCCATGCTATGAAGATTTCCAATACTATATGACGAGCGATTCTAATAAAAGTGCGCGTTCTAACTTGTCATGCACTGGTGGTGACCAAGCACAAATAATGAAGGCCTTTGGCTTTGATTCAAGCGTTAATTTAACTACCTATACTTCTTTTGATAAAGTAGTTGAGACGGCTATGAGCCCGCTTCACGATGCTTGGAAAAACGAGGTGCTTATTGGGCAGGAAAAAACAACTGATGCAATTTACCAAGATATTATGAAGAATGGTAATAGCTCTGAATGGGCCAAAGCATATCCTGGTATTGTCCAAAAAGTTGTTGAAAATTCTACGCAGAACAACCAGATGGCTGATGATATTGGCTTGCCGTCCACTATTCCTCCAACAGATGTTACCACTGTTGAAGAGCTTGACAACGCTATCACCAAGTTTGAGGAAAAACTCTCCACTATCGGTGACGACGCCCAGCTCGCTAACACCGATTTGCAAAACATTTTACAGAAACAGCAACAGACACTCCAGATGATGTCCAACATCTCCAAGATGCTCAGCGACACCGCTCTGGCCGTCATCCGCAAAATCGGCTAATTAGTTGCTTACTGTGACTTCCTTTTTCCTGTCTTTCGCTTTTATAACCAACAACTTATTAGGAGATTAACATGGCTGTTAATAATATCTCTAATACTAATCATGCGGCGCAAATTGTGGCGGAGAGCTCTACTTTTAAAACTGAGACCAAACAGTTTTCTGCCGAAGTGCTTTCTAAAGGAACCAAGGCCACCGGCTTTGGCAAAAACGATGCTCTCGATATAGAAAAAGGCGAGGGTAAAGCTCAGAATTTTTCCGCCAGCGCCATGAAAACCATGCCCGGCGATGTTAACTATAATGAAATAATGGATGTGGCTCCCAAATATCAGGGAGATTTCAGAGCAGCCAGCGCGGCACTCAAAAGCCAAAATAACACCGTCGCTTGTGAGCACTTTTCCAAAGCGGTGAATGACATGGTGAAAGACGGCATTCCGGTGGATGTCAATGCCCTAGTGCAAGCTGTTCTCCGCGAGAGCTATATGGATACCACCGAGGATTTGCGCTTTTATGCCGATAAGGTGAAGTATTTCAACGAAGCCAAAAAGATGACCCGCGAATATGTGCAGGGGCTAAGGGATTTTAAAACCTCCTTTTCCAAAGCGGCTCAGGAAGCCGGTTTTGTGCTGAGCGATCCGCCGGCACCGAGTGATGAGCGCTATGTGGATTGGCTCTCCTTCCAAAAGGATTTTATAAATGAGCACCGCTCTGATACCTCTTTAGGCGCCGCTACCGGGATGAACTCAGTAGTAGCCAGTTATAAAGCTTCGCTGGCGGCAGCCGAATCGGCAGTTTGCAGCGGCCCGGGCATTGAGAGTGTAACGAAGAGCGGTAACTGGACAACCATCACCGACAAAGACGGCTACCAGATAAAGACCAATGTGCCGGTGGGTGACCAGGTGCAAATATATGGTCCAAACGGTGACCCCATTGTGGAAATCTGGGGCGATCCCCATGTTGATGAAGGTTTTAACGGCTCGCGCAACGATTGGCATTTTGGCGAAGATTCCACCTTTATTTTGCCTAATGGTACTAAAGTTTGCATCAATACCGAAGAGGCTACAGCCGGTAGCGGCATTTATTACTCCAAAGGTGTGGATGTGCTCTCCGGCAGCGGGCGCGGCACTGTGGGCCATGACCCGGTAACCGGTGCCGACCGCGCGGCCAGTATGCAAAGCGATAGAGCTACATGGGATCAATATCATGCCGATACTAAGGGCACTAGCGGTGGCGTTTTTGCTCTGGCGACCGGCACCAAAGAGTGGGCCAAATTGGGTGATGATGGCAAGTTTTACGATATTGCCAATTTTAGCTTTGATGAATACAAAAAAGACCACAAAGTTAAGACTAATAGCAATGCTGTCACAGTTTCGGCCGATGCCATAAAGGGCGCCACCTCCGGCGCTAATTTGGCCAAAGTGGCAGAGAATGTGGAATTTGCCAATAATTACCCGGATACTCCGGCCGGGCAAATGGCTGCGGATATAGGTATTCCCACTATGATTCCGCCCGGTGACTGCACATCGGTGGAAGAGCTGGATAATCTTATTACTAAGTTTGAAGAAAAGCTTTCTACTATCGGCGACGATGCCCAGCTCGCTAATACTGATTTGCAAAATGTCTTACAAAAGCAGCAGCAGACAATCCAGATGATGTCCAATATTTCCAAGATGCTTAATGACACCGCTCTGGCGGTCATTCGCAAAATAGGTTAATAGGGGGAGCACTATGGCTACAGTAATCAATTTTGAAAAACATACGCTCACTTTTACCGGTAATGGCCAGCCCAGTGTGATTATTCCTTTTGAGAAGGTGGAGACGCTGGCCGTGGAGCCCATGGCTGATTTTGGCCAAAAAATGGGTAAAGTTTATTATCAGCGCGAAGACGGAGCAACAGGCTGGGTAGCTATTGCGTCGCCGGAGAAGGCTTTGCCGGATAAAATGGCTTCACTGGCTAAAATAATAAGCAAAGTTACCGGCAAAGAATACCCCATAGGCGGCATTTAAAAATAATAGCCTAAGCCTGCTTTTAAATTCATTTCTCTTTGATAAGCCTATTTCACTTTTCTTGGACCTCTCCTCCTAACTTATTGGATTTTTAAAAAATCGCCCCTCTCCCAAGCGGCGAGGGGCTCAGCTTATTTGAAGTTAAAATTTATTTTATCTTTAAAAACAATAGGTTAATTTTGGAAGAAGAGTATGTGGCGAAAGCAGGAAGAGACGGAACTACTCTTATCTTAAAGAAATTTTATTTAAATGATTTGTGGCGTGTGGGGGAAATTGGTTTATTCTTTTATGCAGCGGACGGGGATGGCGGTAATGGCTAAGTCAGTATTGGCAATCGCAAAATCAGGCGTAATACTATTATTATAAAAGCGTGAAGCGGTGCCGTTTATATTCCAAAAAAGAGCTCCGCCGCCATATTGGCTCAAATCAACATTAGAGCAGTTATCTGGGTAAACGTTAGTGGAAGCGCATTTGGAATAACCGCCGGGCAGGGCGCTAAAACCAAGGCTGTCATATCCTTTATTGGTATAAGGAGAGCCCCAAGAAGAGCTATAGGCAATAAGCTTTTTAAAAGCAGTGCAATTGTTTGAATTATTACAACTAAGGGGCAGAGCATACGTTTTGGCATAATAACTAAGACTATTGATATCGGCATACGTTGGTAATTTCCAGCCGCTGGGACAAGCTTTTTTGGCATTCTCATAATTATAGCGGTAACCGAATAGATTATTTTGTTGGTAACCTTTGATGTCATATTTAAGGTCATTTTTATTATTATCTTTTCGGCTGCGGATATTTTCACGCATCCAAAGCACGCCGTTTATTGTTACCAATTGGTATGTCTCGTTATTGATAGTATCGGTAAAGCGGCATTTTGTTTCATTAGCCGGATCTTGATATTTGGCGATTGCGGGGCTATCTTCGCCGAGCCTAGTTTTCTTCATATCGCAGACAACACATTCGGAACCTACTTGCCAGCTGCCGGCAGCACAAGCAGTGCAATTACTTCCGGTATAGCCGGCTTTGCAAGTGCGGCATTGCGTAGCCGGATCCCAGTTGCCATTGCAGGTGCAACCGGTGCCGCTAACGCCGCTAGAGCAAGAACCACGGCCGCTACAGATTGAACCGTTAGTGGCTATGCAAGTGTTATTGCAATTGGCGCCGTAATAAGGGCTGGCGCAAGTGCTGCAACTAGCGCCGCTCCAATGGTTATTACAGCCGGAGCAGCCTTGGGTATTGGTAGTGGTATTTTCGCAAGAGCCGCCGTTTGTGCAAGAACAGGTTTTTGAGCAATTGGCCCCGTAATGTGTGGTGTCGCAGGCGGTACAATTAGAGCCGCCCCAGGGAGATTTACAAGAGCAGCCTATGGTATTGGTGGTTGTATGAGCGCAGGTGCCGCCGTTGGCGCAGGTAGGACAGGTTTTGGCGCAATTAGCGCCATAATGGGTGCTGTCGCACTCTGTGCAATCGGCGCCGCCATAGGGCGCGTTGCAGCTGCAACCGGTGCCGCTAAAGCCGCTATTGCAAAAGCCATGGCCGCCGCAAACTGCGCCATTTATTACCGGGCACTCATTTTCGCAATTTGCGCCGTAATGGGTGCTGTCACAGGTAGAGCAATCAGGACCGGCCCAGCCGGGTGCACAGGCACAGCCGGTACTATTATTGGGAGTATTTAGACAGGTCCCGTGGCCACTGCAGACTTGCCCGCCGCTCACCGGGCACTCATTTTGGCAATTTTCGCCATAGCGGCCGCTAACACACTGGGCACAATCAGTACCGGTAAAATTGATTTTACAAGTATCACAATAAGTACCTGCCCAGTTGCCGTTACATTGGCAATGGCCGCTGATGCCGGAGATGCAGGAGGCGCCGTGTTGGCAGAGTGAGCAGGGTTTGCAATCAAGATCAAAATAGCCGTTTTTACAATCTTCGCAATTATCACCGTCAAAGCCATCTTCACAAATGCATTTTCCGAATTGATTACAAGTGCCGTGTTTGCCGCTGCAAATACCCTGGCTGGTGCCGAGGCCGGGGCACTCATTTTGGCAATTTTCGCCGTAATAGCCATAAATGCACTCATCGCAGGCGGGATAATTGGTTTTGTTGCCGGCACAGCCGGAACAATCAGAGCTCTCCGGCAAGCCGGGGTTGCAAGTGCATTTACCGCTGCCGTGTACGCCGTTATCGCAAGAGCCGTTGCCGGAGCAGGGAATGCCATCATGAGTGCCGGGGCATTCATTTTGGCAGTTTTCGCCGTAGTGATCTTTAGTACAATCGGTGCAGCCCTTAGAGCTATCAAAGCCCTCGGCGCATTGGTCGCAGCTTTTGCCGCTGAAGCCGGTAAAGCAAACGCAGGAGCCATCGCCGGATACACCGTCAAGGCAATCGCCGTGGTTGCTGCAAACGGCACCATCGGCATCAACATTGGGGCAGGGCTCGCAATCAGCGCCAAAATGGTCGCGCGGGCAACCGTTATCGGTATCGGTGTTATCATGCCCGTTTGGATCGTCGCTCTTAGCATCGTTATCGCCCGGTTTTTGGCCGTTATTGTTCTTGGAATCGGCATCATTGCTTTGAGCTAAGCTGCCGGCTTCCTGGCAGGTGCCGTCGCGGCAAATTAAACTGCCTTGGCATTCGGCACTTTTTTGGCAACCATCGCCGACTAACCCCTCTTGGGCACAAGAAGCAGTTAGCATAGCTAATGAAGCACTAAGTAAAAAATATTTGTTGTTTACCATCATTACCCTTCTCCAAAATTAATAGCCTAGGTAATAGTAGCCAAAGTGTTGCCACTCAGCTTAAAGGAACTAACTGCTACTGTAATTAGCCGAATAATAAAAATCAAGTTCACTTGTCACACTTAACAGCTCCACAAGTTTCTTTAAAAAAGCGATTTTAGATTGACACATTAATTAAAACGGTAAATCCTGTGGTGCTCTTTGGGGCATTGGAGGAATTTTTTGGCCGAAGAAATTATAGATATCACAGGATTTAGCTTTGACGGAGCCGGTATTGGCCACTTGCACTCCGGGCGGGCCCTTTTTGTCCCCGGGGCCATCCCCGGGGACAAAGCGGCGGTGGTTATCCGCCGCGAAGGGCGCGGGCGCCTTTCGGCTGACCTTGTGCGAATTTTGGCGCCCGCGCCCGGGCGGGCCCGCCCGGAGTGCCCACTATTCGGCCGCTGTGGCGGCTGCCAGCTCCAGCACATAGATTATGCGACCCAGGCGGCGCTAAAGGGCCAGATTGTGGCCGACGCGCTGCGTTCGGTGGGCGGGATTGACGCCGCGGTTTTGGTGCATCAAGCGGAAAATCCCTGGTTTTACCGTAACCGCGGGCAGTTCCCGGTAGCTTTTAGTGGCGGCCGGCTCATAGTGGGCCTTTTTGGTGAAAAGAGCCACAAAGTGGTGCCGATAGCCGGCGAGTGCCGCCTCTTTCATCCGAAAATTATTGAGCTTTTAAAGGCAGTTCAAGATATGTTGCCGGCCGGCGCGGTTAAATATCTTTGCCCTTCTTTGCGCCATGTGGCTATTCGCATAAATGGCGCCGGCGATGAACTTCTTTTGACTTTTATTATGCGCCGCCGGGAGGAGCGGGCAGCCGCCATTTTGACGGAGCTGGCAGCCCCTCTTAAAGAGAAAGTGCCGCAGCTAGCCGGGGTTACGTTGAATATTAATCCGCACGAGGGCGGTGAGGTCTTTGGCTCGCATGAAGAGCTCCTTTGGGGCAAAAGTGCCATCAGCCATACTTTTATGGCTAAAAATTTTATGCTCTCTTCGCGCTCCTTTTTTCAAAATAATTATTTTATGGCCGAAAAGATGTTTAGCTCTCTTAAAAGCCTTTTACCGAAAGTGCCGCTCCTCATCGACGCTTATGCCGGCGTGGGCGTTATCGGCTCTATTTTGGCCGATATGGCAAAAGAGGTTATTTCTATTGAAGAAAACGCCGCGGCGGTGGCAGATGGCCGCCTGGCGGTAAAAAATAATAACCTGGCGGCAAAACAGCATTTTATCTGCGGCAAAAGCGAAGTGGAAATCCCCAAAATGAATTTGCCGGCCGGTGCGCTTTTGCTGGTTGATCCGCCGCGCGGCGGTGTGGATAAGGCCCTTTGGGAGAGCATAGCGGCCACCTCTTTGGCGCAGATTGCCTATATTAGCTGTAATCCCGGCACCTTGGCCCGTGATTTAAAAATACTTCAGGCCATGGGCTTTTGCCTGGAGCATATCAGCGCTTATGACCTCTTCCCGGAGACGGTGCACATCGAGACGGTGGCCATACTTTCCAGGGAAACCTCTTATTGACGGGAAAAAGCGTATGAAAGAAGGAATAACTATAAAAGCCATGTGGCTACTCATGGGCGGTGCGGTAAAAGCGGCGCTGCCCATTCTAAATGTGAGTAATCCTAAGGCCTTGTGGCAAGAAGCAAAAAAAATATATAAAAGAGAAATGGCTAAACTGCCTGAATACGGGCCGCATGATATTCTCAAAATAAACCTGGCCCATGCTGTTATGCTTAGTGCCGTCTATGAAGCCAGTAACCCTAAACCGGATATAGATGAGCTAACGGCCTTTTATAGAGAAGTGTTTCTCCGCCAGGGGCTTATTTTAGCGGCTTTAAAGCGCCTGGATATGCTGAAGCCTTCTGAGGTCAAAAGACAAAAGGCCATCGGCGAAAAGAGCCAGAAAGCCACCCACCCGTTTACCTGGCAGTTCACGGTTCAAGTTGAAGATGAAAATAGATATACCGCCGTTTTTACCAGATGCGGCATATATGATTATCTAAAAAGCCGGGGTATGGCCCATATTGCCCCGGCCATGTGCGCCATAGATTATCTGTTTGGCGAATGCAGCAAGCACTGGTTCCTGCGTGAGTCCACCATAGCCACCGGCGGGAAAATCTGTGATTGCCGCTATGTCAGTAAAAGAGCGGCGACCGCGGAAGAAGTACGCCGCTCAAAAGAAAATAAAAAGGCGGAAGCCATCCACGGGGGACGCAAAAAATGGTGAATGCCGTAAATTCCTGCTTTCGCCACTTGGTTTTTCTTTTTGGGGAAACCGCTGCTAGCGGAGCGGCCTTTTTTTCTTAACTGCAATGTCCGTTTTTATTCGACTCTATTACTTGATTTTCTTCTTCTTTTCTTTTTGGGGAAAACCTCCGCTACTTTCGAAGCGCTCAGGTTTTCCCCAATCCCCTTTCCGCCGCACGACAAGGGGAACACCCCTTGACCCCGGGCATTCAATAAAAATGGCTTTATTTGTGGCGTGTTACAAAATTAGTCACTTCTGGGTTGTCTTAAAAGCCAGAGGCCCCACTTGAGACCAGGTATGAATAGCCTGCCTCTGGCTTAGCCGGGGCTGCCGCCCCGGCGGGGCTATGTTGTGCCATTAGCCAAAGTCTTTGGTGGCAAGGTGGTTTATTGTGGTTGGGGAGAAAAATTTTGAAAGCTTGTTTGCATGCTAGCCGATGTTTTCATCTGCTATTAGGCGTACAGATAAAAAACATTGTGGATTAAAAGCTAATCTAATTGTAGCTTGGTTATTTCCCATAGCAAGAACATTAATAGGAACAGTGTTACCAGATGGTGCAGCAGTGGTTGAAGTCCACCAATAACCATGAAAATAAAAGCCAGAATATGAGCCATTATACTCTCCAGCTGGCAACGCATTGAAACCAAAAGCATTTTTCCCTGAGTGTAATATTGACCAATTGTGTGATGCTAATGAGTCAAATTCAGAGCATGAAGGATTGTGTCTTTTTACATAGTTTAGCAAGTCTGTAAAATCATCTTTTGTTGGCAATCTCCAGCCAGGAATTTTGCTGGCTATTGTACGGGCAGTATCCCATGTATAAAGATAGCCATATTGAGCCACATTGTTCTGGCCGCCATTTGGCGGAAAAATTCCCCCGGCCAAATTAGTAGGATAGTCTCGTAAGTTTTCTGCCATCCAGATTTGATTGCCTATTTTAATTGTTTGGTAGCTATTACCTGATGTATCTTGCATGGTTATTGCTTATCCCCTTTATTTCCTGAGCATTATTGCTCTTTAGTGATTGATGGTTGTTAATTGTTATCTTTTACACAGCGAACCGAGTACTTACTACTTTTTAAGCCTCTACCAACTCCTGCTGCACTTGCTTCTGATTGTCCTTGAATATACAAGAACATGGCCTCATTCTCATCATTAGGTTCTTTGGTGGCCGACCAAAAAGAGGCAGTATCTCCAAACTCATAGCATGATGAACCAGTATAGCAGAAACCTGCAGGGAGTGCTTCAAAGCCATAGGTATCCTTCCCGTTGTCCCAAGTATTAGCCGTTAAAATCTTATTACTATGGATTTTGCCTACATAAGTTAGTAAGTCATCAAACTCATTTTTAGTTGGCAAATGCCAACCGCTTGGACACACTTTTCGAGCATCAAACCATGAGTATAAGCAGCCGTAGTCCTGCCAAAAATTATTTATTTGGCTATTTCTAATGCACACTACAGAGACACCATTGGCTGTGCTAGTGTTCATATTTTCTGCCATCCATTCATTGCCATTAATGAGCACTGTTTTGTAATTATACCCGTAGGCAGTAAGAGTGCCTCTGTCACAATCTTCGCCGCTCCAACCATCATCGCAACTGTCTGCAAGACAATGACCTGTTTCTGGGTCAGCAGTACCTCTTTGACATTTAGGCTCATCACAGTATTCGCCGGTAAAACCATTTTCATTACAGATGCATTTAAATTGATCGATATCAAAGTGTTGATTTGATCTGCATTCTGGATTTTTTATGCAACGTACTGAATTAAATAATTTAGAATGCCCCAGATTATGGAACCCAATATTTTCATCTAAATACATTTTAGTAGGATGACTAGTAGAACCATCTACAGTATTAGACCAGAAGTATGTGGTTGTTCCAAAATCGATGTAGTCTGTCTTTAGTGTCTCGCCAATATAATAGGTACCATATACTCCTGCTGGAAGAGCCCCAAAGCCATAAGTATCTTGGCCGTCATTCCAGCTACTGGCTCTTAATACTGAGCTATTAGAACAAGCAACATAATTTAATAAGTCACTAAAATCCTCATATTCAGGCAAATGCCAGCCAATTGGGCATACTTTTTGAGCATCTTCCCATTTGTATAAGCAACCATAATGTTCAATAAACTCTGGATCCCCTTGGGGGGCTGGTTTGGTATTAGCATAACAGGTGATACCATCTTCTTGATAGGCTATGTTTTCGGCCATCCATTCTTGTTCACCGATAATGACAGTTTTATAAGTGTTGCCTGCTTGGTCGGTCATAGAGCCATAGATGTTGTTACAATCTAACCCATAGTAATTATCTGTACACTGGTTACAATTTGGGCCAGTAAAATGGTCGTTACATTCACCTATACACTGCCCAGTACCACTGGGACCAAGATGCGGATTGCCATGTACACAGGTAATAGTATTCTTATTACAAATCTCTCCATAGTAATTATCATTGCATGTCAAGCACTTTCCATCTCCTTTGATTCCAAGATAAGGAGTCCCATTTACGCAGGAGGGAATATTATTGCAATTTTTTCCCCAATAATTACCAGTGCATGAGTCGCAGTTTTCACCGCTCCAGCCAGTACCGGTTAGGCAAGAAGAACATTTACCGTCGCCGGTAATACCAAGTTTAGGAGTTCCGTTTTGGCAAGTTGGCTCTTGGTTGCAATTTGGGCCCCAGTAGTTACCGGTGCATTGGTCACAGTTTTCGCCACTCCAACCAGTACCTGCCAGGCAAGAAGAACATTTACCATCACCGGTAATACCAAGTTTAGGTGTTCCATTGACACAACTAATTGTATTTTTATCGCAGTCAGCGCTATAATAGTTGCCAGTGCATTGGTCACAGTTTTCGCCACTCCAACCAGTACCTGCCAGGCAAGAAGAACATTTACCATCACCGGTAATACCAAGTTTAGGTGTTCCATTGACACAGCTAATTGTATTTTTATCGCAATCGAGACCATAATAACCCGCTTCACAAGAAGTACAGTGACCATTGCCGTTAATGCCTTCACTGGGCTCACCATGCTTACAGGTTATAGCGTTGCAGTTACTCCCAAAATGCCCGGGTAGGCATTCATCGCAATTAACGCCGGTAAAGCCCTCTGGGCAGGAGTAGCAAGAGCCATCATTTTGGATGCCATCATTACATTGTAAGCTGCCACATTCACATTTTTTGCACTCCGGCCCATAGTAACCAGCGGCGCATTGGTCGCAGTTAGTTCCGGTAAAACCGCTTTGGCAACTGGAGCAAGAACCATTGCCGTTTAAGCCGGAGTTGCAGGAGCCGTTTTTGCAATTGCAAGGCTCACAGGTTGCGCCAAAGTGGCGGCTATCGCACTCGTTGCACTCCTGGCCTGTCCAGCCCTCTTTGCAAGCAGTACAGCTGGTTCCGGCATGATTGCCGGTACATTCGCAAGACCCTAAGCCATCGCATTGCTGAAATTCGCCGGAACAGGAACCAATTTTTTCTCCTTTAGGGAAGGGCTCACAAATGCGGGTCTGGCTGGAACAATATTGGCAAGAATCGGCGCAATCGGCATTAGAACTACATTTATTAGTGCAGATGCCTTTGGCAGAGCAGGCTTGATTTTCTTGGCAGTCGCTATCGCCGGAGCAGGTCTGTACCTTGGGCTGTTCCGGCGGCTCTTCGGCTGGTGTTTGGGCTTTGCTGTCTGAGCCGGGCTCCGAATTAGGGGCGGCAGTGCCACAGGCAGAAAAGCTTAAAGCAATTAAAGATAGTGAGCAGATAAGTTGGTAATTATGCTTGGTCAACATGGTCCCTCCTCCTTGCTAACTCCCGGCAATTTCAGCCAAAAAATTTCGCTCCCCTTGCAAGGGGAGTCTTATTGTTAACACAATAAGACTAATATAATTGAGTCAGCGGCAGATGGATCCAAAATTGGCGCGATCGCCGCCTACGGCGGCGATAAGTACAAACACCTAGCCACAGAGCCCGCGGGGTGCCGGGGCACCGCTCCGGCTAAGCCAGAGGCAGGCTAGCCATATCCGGTCTCAAGTGGGGCCTCTGGCTTTTAAGGCAAACCAGAAGAGAATGATTTTGTAACATAGCATAAATAAAGCCATTTTTTATTGAATGCTCGGGGGTCCGGGGTGTCCCCGGCCGGGCGGCGGAAAGGAAGGGGGCGGGAAGGAAAACCAGAGCGCTTCGAAAGTAGCGGGGTTTTCCTGCCCGCAAGAAAAGAAAGAATAAAATCATGCAAAAGAGTCGTAAGAAACGGGCAAAACAGCTAAGAAAAGGAAGGCCAACGCCGGTAGCGTAGTTCCTCCCCGAAAAAGAAAAGAAAGAAGAAAATCCAGAAAAAGATTCGCCAGAAACGGGCCTGCGGCGCCCTCACCCCACCAAGTTTCCTCTTGCCAACCTTTCACTAAGTCTGCTAGAAGCCATTCCATAACTTACAAAAAGCCACCAGGAGATTATCATGGCTAATGCAGAAGAGTATTCACCAGAAGACATTACCCACCTTACGCCTGAGCAGCGTGCATCTATCGAAGTCACTAATGACTACGTCTTCCGCTGCCTCTTTGGCGACACCAAAAATGAGAAGCTTTTACTCTCGCTGATAAATGCCGTTTTGCGTGACAGCAAGCAGCCGGAAGTTAGCTCGGTAACCATCACAAGCCCTTTTAATTATAAGCAAACTTTTGATGATAAAGAATCTATTACCGATGTAAAAGCCGTGGCCAAAAGCGGCGAAATTTTCGATATTGAGATGCAGGTTTTAAAAGAGAGCGATTACATGAAGCGCATTCTTTACTATGCTGCCCACAATATCAGCTCACAGCTCCCGGAAGGTGGGCACTACTCCGCCATTCATCCGGTTATTTGCATAAATGTATTGGCTTTTGAGCTTTTTAAAGAAGACAAGCGCCCGCACCACTTTGCCGAGATTATGGAGGTAGAAAGTCAAAAAGTTTTGACCGATGACCTGGGTTTTCATTTTCTGGAGCTCACAAAGCTTAGAAATTGTGCTAATATTGACGGCGAGCTACGCGAGTGGCTCAATTTCTTCCGCCATGGACACGAGGAGGGTTACATGGTTAGCGGAGCTTATCAGGCGGTGGCCGATGCCAATAGCTGGTTTGAGAATTTCAAAGCCAATGACTATATGACCAGTAAAGCCTTCCAGAGAGCCAAGCACCTGCGCGATGAAGAGGCTATTCGCAAAGCCGGCTGGGAAGATGGACATGAAGATGGCTGGGAAGAAGGTTTGAAAGAAGGTGAAGCCAACGGCATTAAAATAGCTAAGCTAGAGGCAGCTCAAAAAATGAAGGACGATGGCTTACCGGTGGATGTGATAAGCAAATATACCGGCCTTTCTGCAAGCGACATTGCGGCACTCAGGTGCTAGTATTACTAACTACCTGACGCTATCTCCAATTTTACAAATGACGATGGAAAATATTGTGTAATTTCATGCCGTTGTGCTACTGAGCCCGGGGGTGCCGGAGCTGCCGCCCCGGCTTGGACTCGGTGGTTATTTACGAAAAGCATGTAAATTCAGATAGATGTGCCCTATCTATTTGTAAAAATGGAGAGGGCGCGCTGCTATAATTTCCATTTCTCGTGGGGTGAGGGCGCCGCAGGCTGAGGGACTATTTTTACAAAAATTCAATAACTTAGGAGATGAGGTTCTAGAAGCGCTCCAGACTTATTGAACCAAAAATTTTTGGTGGCTAACCCGCGAAAACAGGAATATAATGCAACCAGGTTAGAAGCATCTAACGATTGTAAAGGTGCTTAATAAGGTTGTCTATGAATATGAAAACAGGATGCTCCACAAGAGGCAGGAAACATGAGAATTTTGGTTATCGGCGCCGGGGTAATCGGCTCTAATCTGGCAGCTGACCTCTTCGCTTCCGGGAGGGAGTTTAAGGCCAACTATCCTATTTACCTAAAGCTGGAAAAGGATGCGGCTAAATATATAAAAACGGAGCCGCAGGGTAACTAAATGAGCGAACTCAAGAAAGATAGCGTGGAAAGGACACTCTGCATCCCTCTTTGGAGCCGGGCAATAGCGGTTAAAAAGCTCCCAGAACTCTTGCCGGATCACGACGCCGTAAGGATTCTCAAAGAAATGGGAGAAACGAAGCCGCCGACTATCCTTTATAACCTGGAATGCGCTGCGCTTGCCGGCGCCATTCGCCAGTATGACTTTGCTTGCGAGATTAGGGAATACCTCAAGGAGCATCCTCAGGCGGTCATCGTTGAACTCGGCGCCGGCCTCTCTTGCCTTAGAAGGCAGATCGGGAATGAGAGCAATCCGTGGTTCAACATAGATTTTCCCGATGTGATCGCCTGCCGCAAGAAATATATCCCAACCGGAATGCTGGAAAAGAATATCGCCGGTGACATTACTGATCACAAATGGTTTGCTGAGATCCCGTTTAAAAAGGATAACGGTGTGATCTTCCTAGCCGCAGGTGTCCTGCACTACCTGACATACGATGCGGTAACAGAACTGATCTCCGATATGGCTGAAGGCTTTCCCGGCGGACTCTTTGTATTCGACTTTATCAGTAAGAAAGGTATGAGCGGCGTAAACGCGCAGATAAGGATGACAAAAAACGCTACGACCATGGTATTCAGCATGGAAGAGGCAGAAAAGGAACTGGCGGCTATGAGCAGCAAGGTAGCAAAAGTTATTACCAAAAGCTATCTGGAAGGCTATTCGGTCGCAGGGGTGAGATACAGCTGGCTCACGAAGCAGTATATTAAGGCCAAACGAAACAAGTTTTTTGTTGCCCACGTCGAGTTCGCTAAGGAGTAATCCGTAATGATGAAATACGAGCCCAAGCAGATGAGTAAATTTGCCGGTGTTGCAGATACCTTATATATCCCCCTGACAGCCCGGATCTATGTGTCCGAGCATTTTCCAGAGTACTTCATGGATGAGAAGGCTGTGTCGCTGAAAAGCGAAATGCCCTATGAGGAGATCGCAGCAAAGTCCAGCGAGTACTTCCAGATGGCCGGTGCCTGCCGCTTCTACAATACAGATCAGATGGTAAAAGCCTTTATCGATCGACATGAGCAATGCAATATCATCAATATTGGCTGCGGCCTGGAAACTTCATATTTCAGAGTTAACCCGCATCCTGAAAAAGCACTCTTCTATGAAATGGATCTGCCGGAAGTGATTGAAGTAAGGCGTGAGATTCTGGGAGAAAGAGCGAACGAAATCCTGATCCCCGGAGACATGTTTGACTTTGCCTGGGCGGAGAACATTGATAAAAGCCGGCCCGCACTGGTCACGGTGGTCGGCGTCTTCCAGTATTTTGAGGAAGAAAAGGTTATCGGCTTCTTGAAGCAGCTGCAAGAATCCTTCCCCGGAGTAGAAGTAATCTTTGATGCTATGACAGCCAAGGCCATCAAGTATGCTAATAATTACATCAAAAAGACCGGCAATAATGACGCGGAGCTGCATTTCAGTGCTGACAACGGCCAGAGCGTGGCAGAAAAATGCGGCATGAAGCTTCTGGAGGAACGGCCTTTCTTTGGAGCTGCCAGAAAACAATTGAAGCGTAAGCTAAAGCTCTACACCCGCATTGCCATGAAGGTTGTGGACGAAGGGGCGAGACGCGCCTTTCTAATACACCTCTGTGGCTGACGTACATATTGAGTGCAAGATTATGGTTATTAAAGAATTCGGAACAGTACATAATGGCATCTTGTCTTCCTGGGCTTATGCGTTGTTTAAAGGATTATTCGCTAAGGTTTACATACTGAATTGACAGTTGTTTTAGGTGTTCTAAAGAAGAGGTGAAAATCTTATGTCTATTAAATATGAAATTCTGAAGTGGCTGCTAAAAACCGCGAACATCAAAAAGAAGTGGAGCGGTATGAGCACGGAAGATCTGCTGGAAAACCGGAGAAAGCAAAATGCCAAGAACCGGATCCCGGATCTTAAAGATAAAGCCTTTGATATCAGCCGTAGCGAAATTATGGGCTTTCCCGTTCTGAAGCTGATGCACAAGAAAAAGGCCGATAAGGCCAACCTCTTTCTGATCGGCGGAGGGATGATATCGGCTCCAAGACCCGCTTCCATCAAAAAAGCGCTCAGGTTTGCCAAGGAAACAGGCCTGGATCTCTTCGTCCCCTATTACCCTCTCTGCACGGATTATCCTCTGACTAAAGCCTATGAAATGATCCACGAGACCTATCGGGTTATGCTGCGGGAGTATAAGGCGGAGAATATCTCGGTGCTCGGCACATCTTCCGGCGGAAACCTGGCGCTCGGCATGGTTCCGTATATCAACGGCGGCCATAAAGATACGCCGATGCCCGGCTATATCATGGCAATTTCTTCGGGCACCTGTGCGGATACGGAGGAGGAATGGCAGCGCATGGTGGAACTCGATAAAAAGGATGTGGCCATCCCGGCGCAGTATATGAAAACAGCTGTAGAAATCATGCGCCATGGGGACGACAGTGTGCCTGAGTATATGATTTGGCTGCAAAAGGGCAATTTTACAAACTGTCCGAAAACCACCTTCATCTACGGCAGTGATGAGACGCTCTTTGCCTGCGCCCCTTCCTTTGAGGCGGCTATGAAGAAATATGGAGTAGATTGCGAGCTATTCGTCGGTGAGGGCATGTTTCACTGCTATCCTGTCTTTCCAATCTGCCAAGAAGCAAAAGAGGGCTGGGACATGATGGTGCGGCTCATGAAAGAGAACATGGGTTCTCAGCCTATGGGGCTTTCAGCGCCCATTGCGCCGGCCTAATCGTAGCCGGGAGCGCAACCCTGCTGGGCTAGAAGGGGGTAAAGGTATGATGGCCCGCCATATGACGATTGCCGAGCTGCCTTATGGGAAGCCGGTTCAGAAGTGGTTGAAAGGTCGCTACGGCGCAACTATGGCCAAGAAGATCTGGGAGCAGACAGAGGAGAATTATGGGAACTATCTCCCGGATCTTCCGGACTACGGCGGAAGCCAAAACGGCCACGCTAGGGCCATCTACGGCGGCCTTTTGATCTTCGCTCTCTATCCAGCGCTACCGGATAAGCCGCCGATATCCGAGTTGCAGGATTTTGTAGAGACTCTCTTTATGGGGCCTTTTACCAAGCTTGGAAAGATCATTAATCTGAACCGGCCGTTCTGTATGTGGCTGATAGATAAGATATTTCGCAGATCTGGAAATAGAGACCGCCGGGATATTCTCCGCTATCCGGCGGGCTTTATCAATGTCGATACCCCGTATGATAAAGAGCATCAGGCGGCAAGATATAGCTTCACGCAGTGTCCCAACGCGGAGTTTGCTAAAAAGCACAATCTTCTTCATGTGCTGCCGCTTCTCTGCAATAGTGATTTTTTTGGTATCGGCGAAATACATGGGCAATTAATCCGCTGCGGCACCTGCGGAAACAGTGCTGCCTGTGACTATCTGGTTGTGGGCAGCAATAATCAGCTTGCCAAAGAATATGAAACAGTAACTGATGAAAAGGGCTATCTGGTTAGCCGGAAGAGACAGCCGGAGAAGGGCGATTTTTATAAAAATCCAGTAAGTTATGGGAAAAGGTTCGAAAAGAGGGCACCCGGTATATTGAGCCAAAAATTTGGGCGAACCACCAGCGAAAACTGGAAAAGCGTGAAAAAACTGGCCAAGTATCTGTAAACAACCGGCTAAGCAGCATGAAATATATTAAAATTTATTGAATGCCTATTTTGTTGCATACTCAATCATTGAAAAATACATTTACTCGAAAATATGTCAAGATGATTTTAAGTTGCAGAATCTTTGTTGTTAACGATAGTTATAAATATAATATATAAATAAAGAACCGTATCAAGTTATGCTCGATGAATTGGGAATTGGATACAAGGTGTATGCTGATTTTAG
>JAEEML010000024.1 GCA_016283195.1 Deltaproteobacteria bacterium
GTGTGAGCTCACGTCTATGGTTTAAACTCTAAGCACTCTTGGCTAAAAACCAGTCGGCCATAGCGCATATTAGCTTCTCGCGGCGCGGCATATCCAGCAGGCGATGGTCGGCGCCGTTAAGGGTGTGAAACTCCGCTCCAGGCAAGGTGGCGGCTAGTTTTTGCGCGCTCATAAAAGGCACAATTTCATCGGCTGTGCCATGGGCCAGGTAACAAGGGCAAGTCGGTCTTGGCCACTCACCCTCACTCATAGCTTCTTCATAAAAAGCCAGCGGCAACTTGGCACCGCCAAATTCAATAAAGCCGTCTTGCTGCCACTTTTTGAGCACCGGCGGAGCAAAAAGCGGGGCTAAATCGCTAAAATTACCCACTGCCGCCCAGGTGGCCACCGCCGCCACAAGGAAAAGCCCGGCAGCTCTTAGCACCACTGCGCCGCCCAAGCTGGAACCATAGAGAAAAATCGGCCTGGAGCTTCTTTTTCGGATGTAATCCAATACGCCCAAAAGGTCGGCTATTTCGCCTCTTGGAGTTAAATCCTGCCAAGTGCCGCCAGAATTGCCCCGGCCACTAAAATCAAAGCGCACCACGGAAAAACCTCTGGCGCTGAGCTCTTTGGCCATAAAGAGGTGGCGCAGGCTGCTTTTACTGGAAAGCATACCGTGAGCAATAACCACCACCGGCTCTTTAGTAATATCACCATGGATTCTGGTGCTGAGCAAAGTACCGCGCCGAGAGGTAATAATAACTGATTTTACTATTTTTTTTAAAACCATTTTATATTAAAAGTCCTTAACGGATAGTTAACATAAATGCGCCCGCGCCCGCTAGCCGGTACATCAAAGGGGATAGTCTGCGCTTTGCCTTCATCATAATTAACCGACAGCACATGACGGCTTTTGGGCTTTAAATCAACGGTTGTGAGCCACATATCCTGGCCCAGGAGACGATTATCAAGCATTATTTTGGCTTTGCGACTAATTTGTATTTCCAAAAGGACATTTCCGCTTGCCGGCTCACGTTGCAAAATAGATGTTTCCCCGGGCACCACATCCGGCCCCGATTGCAAGCTAATAACAGCCATAATGCCAACAAAAACCACAGCCGTGAAAACAGCGCTCCAAGCACCTATGCGCATAATTTTATCGCGGTTTTTACCTATATCTTTGGCGGCTTTATTACTATCCGACTTTTCTTTTAAACGCCTGGTAACCAGCTGGGTAGCAGGTACATTTTTCTCTTCCCCCTGCCCCATGGTCATGAGTTCCAGCACAGGAATGCTATCTTCACCGTTAGGATCCAGGATGGCGAGGCGTGCTCTAATTTGCGAAACCAAATCGGCTCTATTGTGTTCCAAAGCCCGTTTTAATTGCTTGCGTTCCCGCCTGGCCGCCCGTTTTTTATATTCCAGCTCGTATTCCTCAGGCTTAGTAAGGTAATTTCTAATATCTTCGCGAACATCCTTAACGGCCCAAATGTTTAAAATCTCCTCCAAGAGTTCAACCAGCACCTTGCCGGAGGCCGGCCTTTCTTCCGGATTTATCTTCAGGCAGCTTTTTATCAGCTCAGCCATCTGAGAAGTTACCAGCGGCGAAATTTTGCGCGGATCTTTATAACGCTGAGCAATTATCGCTTTATAAAGGTCCAGCGGAGAACGAGCATTAAAAGGCATGGTGCGGGTTAAGAGATTATAAAGCATAACGCCAAAGGCAAAAATATCACTCCCCGGCCCAAGGGCTTTGCCGGACATCTGTTCCGGCGCCATAAATCCCGGCGTGCCGAGAACCTCCGTCTTTTTGGCCAAATCGGCGGCATTTTGATTTTCATAATCAAAAATCTTGGCAATGCCAAAATCGGTGAGCACCACCCGCCCGTCATTATCAATATAAATATTCTCCGGCTTCAAATCGCGATGAATAATCCCGGCCTGATGGGCAGTTTCCAAAGCTGAGGCCACTTCCTTACCTACGGCCGCTACTATGGGCTCCGGTATAGTACCGCGCACATTAAGGAGATCAAAAAGGTCTATACCTTTAAGACGCTCCATCACCAAATAGGCTTCTCCCGCCTCACCGCTGCTAAAATCGTATATTTCCACAATATTCGGATGGCGAAAAGCGGCAATAGCCCGCGCTTCACGGCTAAAGCGCTCCAGAGCACGCGGATTCTTGGCAATTGCGCTGGAGATGGTTTTAATGGCCACCTCACGCTCCAATTTGGGATCATAGCCCAAAAGAATAGTGCCCATGGCACCTTTACCCAATTGGCCGCGGATTTCATAACGATCGATTTTTTTCGGCAATCCTGAAGATTCCATCTTTCTCCCAATATTCCAGCCACTACGGCCTAACTTAACAAAATGCTTATAATGTATTTTCATCTCTTTGCCAATTGTGTTAGCAAAAATTGGAGAAAGGATTTGGCTCATGAGCAGCATAAAAACGCCTCTTTTACCTGAAAGCATCATTGCTCTGCCCGATTTACCGCCCTTCAAATGGGGTTTTACCACTCGCCTTGGGGGCGTTAGCCAACCACCATATAAAGGTTTTAATTTAGCTGACCATGTGGGCGATAATCCCGATTTCGTTAACCAAAACCGCACTGCCCTGGCAAGCCACCTGGCCGGAGACGGAAAAAAACTAAACTGGTTTTCACTGCGTCAGATACACGGCACCAAAGTAGTAAGGGCACCATTTTCCGCTTCACCACCGCCGGAAGGCGATATTTTAATAGCCACCGCTCCCGGCTGCCTCCTGGCCATACTGGTAGCCGACTGCGTACCGATTATCTTAGCCGATGCTGTAGCCGGTATTTACGGCGTAGCTCATTGCGGTTGGCGCGGTCTCACTGCCCACGGCATTTTAGAAGCCGTCAAAGTTTTTAAAAATTTTGGGAGCAAAGCAGAAAATATCCACGCGGCTATCGGCCCGGCTATAGGTCCTTGTTGCTTTGAAACCGGCACCGATGTTTACCGGCAGATAAAAAATTCATTTCCGGAAAATTACAGCGCCGCTTTTAAAAAAAATATCGACCTCAAACTTTTAGCTTTTTATGAATTACAGGCTTGCGGCATTCCGTCAAATTCCATAACAACCTTAAATTATTGTACAAAATGCAATACTTCACTTTTTTTTAGCTACCGGGGAGAAAAAATAACCGGGCGTTTTGCCGGTTTTATAGCCTGCCCTCCTTCTTGACATAAAAAGAACTCATTGCTAGCGTAGGGAGCGGAGTATTCTCCTTGTGCGGTATAGTATTACCTCGCTGTATTGGAGTAGAATATGAGTTTAAACTGTAAATATGGGCACATGTTGTTAGCTGGTCTTTTGCTGATTTCATCGTTTCCGTTACAAAAGGCCGGTGCAGCGGAAATCACCGACGTCATTGATGCTGCGGATAAACGTTGGATTGGCGGACGCGACAACAATACCAAAACCAAAGATGATCCTTTTGATATGAATATCGGCGTCAGCTTCAGCCAGCATTTTAAAAACGGCATAATAAGCCGCGAAAGAAGCAATTACTATCCCAGTCTGGTTGAAGAAATGACTTATAAATACCAAGACATGATTATGAATTTCGATGTAGCTATCGGTATGTATCATGACTTGGCTTTATATGTTTCCATTCCCCTAGTGCTTCGGCAAAAACACCATTATGCCTTTGCCGATGGCGTAACAGGCGGTAAAAACGGCAATAGTTCTATTTATTTCTTACCTGCTGATTCCAGAAATCTGATTGATTTTGACCCCACAGACGGCTTTGATTTTATTCATGGTACCGGCATCGGCAATATCCTCTTTTCTTTAAAATGGTCGCCTTTAAATGATGAGCGCGATGCTTCGGTTGCTACTTGGACTATTGGTGTAACTTATGAAGCTCCGACCGCCACTCTTTATGATCCGACAGCACTCGCTCCTTTGACCAAACAGCAAGTCTCCGCCCATACCAGTGAGGGCCTGGCCGTTGGCGATAAAGCCCACCGCCTGACGTTTTCTCTGGCTATGAGCCGGCGTATGTTTTTGCCTAAAGAATATGCTTTGGATCCCGATGTCAACCGCCGCGGCTTCATTGATCCTTATTTCTTGATTTATTACAGCTTGCCCATAGCCGGCTCAAGTTCCGTTGCTGCCGATCCCAAGCATAAAGCCTATGATGGTTCTATCACTCAATATCAACCGCCCCATATCGGCGGCTTTAAAACCGGTATGGAAATTGTGGCTTATGAGAATGTTACCCAGGGCCGCAAGTTAGCTTTTGATATTGGCGTTTATGGCACTTATATCAGCGAGGGCCGCGGTTATACACCAATCACCGATGCCATCCGCGAACTTACTTATTTTGAAAATTATATGCAGGTCGGCGGCCATATTAATATTGTAGCCAAATTAGCCGAATATATCGGCCTCACCGCCGGAGTTACCTTGGGGCATGAAACTGCTCACTTTATTACTATGGAAAATTCCGGCGAAGACAAAGACGGCAATGGTCAGACCGGCGATCCTGCCGATTACAACAGCCCATATTGGTCCTCGGAAATGGATCAAATCGGCAAGCGTATGCGTATCGAGCAGGTTTTTGATTTTTCATATAATGTCGGCCTCCAGGTTACCTTCTAATCCAGCTTTTTCGCGCATTAACTCAGAGTCGGCCACAAATATTACCTTTATTTACTCGGATTGCAGATGAAAAAATTGCTCTTTATTATCGGCGCACCACGCTCAGGCACAACTTTGCTTCAGCACATGCTTAGTGTACACCCCGCTATCGGCAGCCATGCGGAGCCGCATCTTATGACGCCGCTAGCCCATTTGGGTTACTTTTACAATGTGGATAAGGCTCCTTACGACCACATCAATGCCGCCGAAGCCGAGCGCCAGTTTGTAGCCGATTTGCCGGGTGGTGAGGCCGATTATATTAAGGCCTGCCGCGCCTATAGCGACACACTCTACCAAGCCATGGCCGAAAAACTTGGGAGGCCTATTTTTTTGGATAAAACTCCGGCCTATGCCCTGATTCACGATTTTTTAACTACCATCTATCCCGATGCTTATTACCTGGTACTCACCAGGCAACCACTGGCTATTTTTCATTCCTATGCCGATTCTTTCTTTAACGGCGACTACACGGCGGCGCTAAATTATAATAATATTTTAGCTCGTTATGTACCGGCAATTGCTAAACTTCTCAAGAATCCGCCGAAAAATATGTTGCACATTACTTATGAAGATCTGGTAAAAGCCCCGGAAGAAGCCTTAAGAAAGATAACTGCCTGGCTTGGCATAAATTACTGCCAGGAGATGGTAAATTACGGGCATAAAGGTGCCAGCTCCGATTTACAAAAAGGCTATGGCGATCCTAATATTAGCAAGGATTCCCGCCCTAACACCAAGTCGCTGAGCGGCTGGGCCAAAGCTCTGGCAACGAGTGAAACCGGCTTTAAACTGGCTCAAGAGGTGATACGCGGCCTGGATAAAGATGATATAGCGCTTTGGGGCTACCAAAAAGATCACCTCTTTGACCCTTGCGTAGCGGTCAAAGGGGTCAAATATAAACCCAAAAAGCATTTGGATGCCTATCGCTGTAAGCGGCGTATTTTTTTAAAAATAAAACCTTTTGCCAAATATAAAGCCTTCAACAACTTGCTGCGGCACATACGTTATTATTCCGATGTTTTACTCCGTGATTAAGATTTTTAAGATTTCTTGATTCGGCGGCCCGGCGCTGTTAGAATAGCCCCGGCCTTTTTATGGAGATAGATAATGTCTACCGGACCTCAAGATGAATTACCGATAAAAGCCACTGCGGCTCTCAAATCTGTCACTGATCCGGCATTGCGCGAGAATCTGACCGATGTTCTCAAAGAATGCCGCTATATTATTAGTTTTATAAATAATTTGAACTTGCCACAGGATGATGTAAGCGAAGGCGGGCAAACCGATATTTCCTCAGAAAAACGCATTGCCGAGCAGTTTTTGGAACTGGTTAAACTCTTGCAAAAACTCATCGCCGATTTGGGGCAAAAATTTCCGCATGAGGAAAGCAACGAGCCGGTTTTTGATGAAGATGCCTGGGATTTGGAATTCGACCTCGTTGATACCGCCAGGCCAGAAGAGGCTCCGGCCGAAGAACCGGCGCCAACTGTGGAATCGGCCGAAAAACAAATCAGCGATACTTCTTGGGCCCTCGGTTCCATGCTGGATTCTAAGTTAAAAGAGTTTGCCGACCGGCTGGAATTTGCTCTAAATGCCAATGATACCTGGGTACTTTTGGAAGAGCTTGATGATTATTCGCACAAATTTTTAAAAGCCACTTTGGCCCTCTATTTTTCGCTACTCGGTATATTTTCCGGCGAAAGCCGCAGTGCGCTCCTGCCGGAATATACTTCGGCTATCGAGGTTTCTATTGATTTACGCCGCGAAGTCACTGAGCTCACAGCCCATGTCGACCGCTTTAACGGTGCCATCGCCAAGCGCTCCGGTGCCGATTGTATTCCTTATGTTGTAGCCCTTTCCGAGCGCCTGGCCCGCTTTTCGCAAAGGTCGGCTTACCGCAACTTAAGAACGCAGGATAAGCGCGAATTTATTAACTTTCGCCGCGCTCTTTACACTATCCGCCATGCCGGCGGCGGCAGTATAAATACAAACAAATTGCGCCTCACCGTGGAAGGGTTTTCAAAATTTTTGGAATCATTGCACGCTATTAACAATCGTGAAGTGCTGGTATTGCATGACAAACAAATTTTGCAAGAAATACAAACTGTTATGCTGCCAAATCTCTTAAAATTGTTTCAAGAGGACGAAATTGCCGCCGCTCCGGGTTTTGTGGCCATCATGGATAAACTATCCACTATATACGGCCGCGATCCGGAACTTGATGCCCTGGTTGATAATTTTAAAAGCGAGCCGCAAAAAGTCCACACTGGCGCGGCCGGTTTTTCACTTTTACAGGAGATCCACCGCTTATCACGCGGCATTTTGGCTACTCTAGGCTGAAGCAAAATTTCGCAAAGTATTTATTTCTTCGGCCCAAAGTTCGGGGTTCGGCGTTTCCAAAATAAAGACACACTCTTTAAAGCGCGCATCGCTGATAAGGCGCCCAAACGCTTCGATTCCAATATAGCCGGCGCCTAGGCTTTCGTGGCGGTCTTTATGACTGCCGAGCGGATTTTTGGAATCATTAAGATGAAAAGCTTTTAAATATTTTAAGCCGATATCGCGCTCGAAAATATCGAATGTCTCGGCATAGCCGGCAGCGCTTACCAAATCATAACCGGCAGCGAAAGCATGACAGGTATCGAGGCAAACAGCCACCCGCTCTTTGTCCCGCACCTCGGAAATAATAGTGCCTATTTGCTTAAAAGTGTACCCAAGATTGCTCCCCTGCCCGGCTGTGCATTCTATAACCAGGCATACTTCCGGAACCTTTTGGTGTAGCTCATTAAGGGCAGCAGCAACGTTTTTGAGGCCCTCTTCTTCACTTATTTGCCCAAGATGCGAGCCGGGGTGAAAATTCACCATTTTGAGCCCCAGCTGATGGGCCCGCATAGCCTCATCAATGAGAGCTGCGGTCGATTTTAAGCGCATGGCCTCATCCGGGCTGGCGACATTTATCAAATAGCTATCATGCGGAAGCACATGGCAGGGGTTAATATTACTCATTGTCAAATGCTCTTTAAAATCAGCTATTTCTTTTGCTAGCAACGGCCGTGCTCGCCACTGGCGCTGGTTTTTCAGAAAGAGGGCAAAAGCATTGGCACCGATAGCGTGGGCATTATCAGGAGCTTTAAAAAGGCCACCTGTGGTAGAAACATGGGCACCGATGTAGGGCATATTACCTCTAGGCTACTTTGCTGGCAGGCTCCATTACCTGCTTGCGCGGTTCTACAAAGTGATGCTCAGCATTGTCAAGGGTATTTTCATAAGCATCGGCCATGATCCTGGTCACCATAATCGGCGAAGTGGCCAGTGCCTGGTAGTAACGTTGCCGCTCATGCGAGTGGATAACCAGCGGCAAAAGCCCATTGTGCATTAAAAGCATATTAACAAAGAGGCGGCCAACAATCCCGCTCCAGGCAGAAAACGGATAAGCCACCATAAATAAGTAGTGCACTTTA
>JAEEML010000153.1 GCA_016283195.1 Deltaproteobacteria bacterium
CAAGTGCCGTCTTCACAGCTTGTACAGTCGAAGGATACTTCAAAAAGGGCGTAATCACTGGCTGTGGTTTTAGCGCAAATTGTTTTGGTAAACGCAAAACTTGTCGGGGTATAGCCCGATGAGTAATCAAAGCACTCAAAATCGCTTTGGGCATCAGGGCATGAGGTCAGCGGATGCACACAACTCACCTCCTCGCCATCAGCGCGCTTGCGGCATAAATGATTATCCGTGCAAGGGGAAACTTCTACTTTGCCGCTTATACAATCGACAGTAGCTTTACTATCGGCAGAGCATTTGCTTTTAAAGGTAAAATCATTGCAGCGTTTGCCTTCATCGGGGTCAAGCAGAAGACAGCCTGAATTATCCTCATTGCAAGCCCCATGGCGGCAAGCGGAAGTAATGGTATTGGCATAATAATTTCCATCTTCTGCTTTTTCGCACAAGGTGACTTTTGTACTATAAATATCGTGATCTTCATCGGAGAGTTCGTTGTCTTTGCCGCAACTGGTGACCATCGGGATATCTTTATTGCAAGCTGTGGTACACACGCCGTCATTATAAGCGCCGCTGCCAAAAACGGCACAGCTTAGACCGCTGGCTTTACAATCCTGTTCTTTTTCCCAAATTCCGCTCTCTTCGCTGCCTAAAATAGCCATAGTAGAATCACAGACAAATAGCACGCCGTCTTGGCAACGGTAGTTTTCGGCATCATAATTGCAAGTATCACCGGCTTTTATGGCTGGTTGCTGCTGGCTCGGCTTTTTATCGCTACTCCCATCCGGGGTTTGTTCCTCTGAAGAGGGCTTATTGTTTTTGTTATTGCAAGCGGTAAAGGATAAAACAATAAGTGAGCTTAAAATAAGTCTTTTTAAAAAAATGCTTTTCATCTGTACGGCCTCCTATAAAGCAAGCACTATAGCGACTAAGCAAAATAGCAGCTAACGGCTTTTAAGCGCAATACTATAATTTTTTTAAATGTCGGCATAAAATGGATATCTTTTTAAGGAATAGATTCCCCGGCTTAAGAGTTAGAAGATAGCGGTTTCTTGATCTCAAGGGAGATTAAAATGGTGCGGATCTTATTACCTTTTTTGCTATTAATCTCGGTTCCTGGATGTGTATCCATGCATTGTGAGAGTTCTGTTTCGGCCGGCGGATCCACGACAACCAAGAGCACTTGCTATCGTCAATATGACACACCTTTTAGCGGCGGCCGTTTTTAATTTAAAAAAGCTATTTTTGCTGAGCTTCGGTTTGGCTTTCCGGGAGCGGCTGAATAAATTCCTGGGCCACAAATATTTCGCTGCCTCTCGCGCCTGGGCGGTGAGCAATGCCCATGCCGGCCTGGGTATAGAGGGGATTTAATATGGCATAGCGATGCAGAGGACTTGTCATAAGCAAATAATGGGCCGAAAGAATATCGGCGGCGTGCGCGATATTTTCCGCCATTGAGCCGAAAACGGCCCCCTCTTCTTGCAACAGATCGGCCGGGGTGCCTCTGGCTGAGGTATGGCTTAATTCGCCGCTTTTAGCCAGTTCCATGGCGCGGATGCGGGCCACTTTGGCTGCTTTGGCATTATATTTTAGATCTTTTAAACCGAGAGCCCGGCGGCTCATGTTGATTAGGTATAAAAGTTTTTCCTCTTCGTCGCCTGTTGGCGGCAAATTAGCTTGTCCCAGCCAGGCGGGCGCCGTGTTGGTAACGGGAATATTTACAAAAATAGGCACATTTAAAAGCACCTTGGGCCCTTTAGGGCCGGTAGCCATGATTTCCACCTGGTAGCGGCCGGTGGTTAAAGGCAAATTGGCTATATAGGTGTCGCCGCCGGTATGGATTAAGGACTTTTGCGCAATTTTTCCGCTCGGGGCAATAAGCCAGATTTCCTGCTTTTTAAAGCCTTTAGGCAGGTAAAAGCGCATGCTGAAAGGTTTACCGGCCGCTATTTGCATGGCAAAGGGCTCATGCAAGAGCTCGCCGGAAGCCACAATGAGAGCGCAAGTATTAATTCCGCCCTGATGTTTGCAGGCGCTGCCCTGGATAGTAATGGGCGGCCTTTGCCCTCTTTCGGGCAGGGCGGTTTGTAATTCTCTAATAATATCCTCTTGTTTTGCCGCTGCTGATTGGTAATAAACGTTTATGTCACTAAGGCTTATCCCCAGCGAATTAAGCTGCCAGCGCACTTTGAGAACCGATGGAATTTGCTTTTGATTTATGGCCCAAGCGGCGCCCTCTTTGAGCCGGGCATCAGTGGGAATGTCGGTGCTCATGCTATTATAACCCGGTGTTTTGTAAAGGGGAGCGGCAGCTAGGGCACAGGCAAAGAATAGAGCCGGGCCGTACATCATGGGGTACCTCTACTAAAAGGGGCGGCAGGATTGCGCCTGCCGCCCCTTCGGGCAGAAGACGGAGGGGAAGCCTCTGCCAAACACTCCACGCCACACCATTATGGCCGGGGTGAACATGGAAAAACTCTACCGCGGGCACCTAGCACCGGGGAGAAACCGGCGAATCCTTACGATCTGCCGGACAAAAATGCTCTAGCACTTTTGCTAAAAAGGTCAAAAAAGCGGCCAACTATTACAGAATAAATAAGTTACATTTAAAAAAAATAGTGCACTCTATGAATAAATAAACTATAGCCATTTTGCCCTTTTGCCGGGCAGTAGAGGTGTTTTTATGAAAATAGCTGTTATCTTTTTGCTGGTTTTACTTACGGCCTGCGGCTCCACCAATAATAATGCGGAGCCCAAACAAAAGCCCCGGGCAGATAGCCCCAAAACCGATGATACTAAAACCAATAACGCCGATGGCTGCTCGGAAATAAATCCTTTTGCCGTACCTTCTTTCAACAATACTTATTCGTTTAAGGATATGGACGGCCGGCCCTATCTGGTAAAATACGGCGAGGCGGCGCTTATGAGAGGTGGGCACGAACTCTTTTGGGCTATCTCACCGGAGCATGAGGGCTATCGGCAACAATACAAACTGGAATGTTCTTGTGAAAGCTGTACGCTTAAATTATCTGATTATTATTCGGAATATACCCAGAATGCTGTTACCGATTTTACTAAAGAGGAAGTTTTAACGCCCAGCGAAGATACTATTTTCTTTCCCTCCACCAAAGTTACCACGCTGCTGATAGATGAAGAGCTTAGAGGTAACTATTATTTGCCGACTGATAGCACTTATCAAGACCCTTATGTGGAAATTTCGGCAGTGAGTATTACTGTGGGTGATAAAGATTCTTATATGATTTTTGACCTTATAGACAAGCTCCCGGAAAGTCGCTATTTGCTGCATTACAATTCCGGCATTAACATCGACCCAACTCTGCCCATGGCGACGCAGCAGGGTAACTGGTTCGGCGTTTTAAAGCTTAGTCCGGCCGGGGCAGCGGAGTGCGGCGTTTGCCACCATGAGCATGGTAAGAAATTCTTATTTAATCTTTCGGGCACTTGGTCGCATTATCGCTCTATAGCCAAAGACTTTGCTACCTACCCGGCAGCCGATAAAGAGCTTGTGACTATTGATTTTTCTACTTGTAATCTCGATGAATTGCCCTATCCGACCGGCCTTTCCGGTTCCTGGCTTTCTGATGGTGGCAGCTGGTATTTTGATTTTAGCGGTAATTCTAAAAATCCATACGATACCAGAGAGTTACATTATGCGGAAACCGCTTCTAGCAATAATGCTACTTACCGCATGATTTTTACTTACGGCTCTTTAAGAGGCTTTGTTTTAAGCGATCCCAACCGTTACAATAACCTTTATACTTATGTCATGGAAGCCACCAAGAGAGATGAAAAGTGCTGGAATTTAAAGCATAATCTTGATGATAGCCAGTGCTGTCATTACGATGACTTTGGCGACTATGTTTGCAGCTGTGCTTATTTTGGAAATCCGGAAAATATTATCCCGCAGACTAATGAGACAATTTGCCGCTCTGCCGGTGATTGAAAATTATTTAATATCCTGTTAAAAAGAGGCGGTTTTGGCCTTTAAGTTAAGGCAGAGGAGTTTTTATGAACAGTGAATTACCATCCTGGGCCGAGGAGCTAAAAAATAAATATTTACGTGGTGAGGCCTCGCAATTTATTTTGGCCGGCAATGTTTACGACTATCTCCTTTACAATAATGAGCTGGTGACTCTTAACGAATTTTTGGAAAAAGTGCTTTTGGACAAAAGCCGGGAAACTATTATTACTTACAATACAGCCACCGGTTCGCGCTTTTTAAAGAGAAGCCCCATACTCACCGGCGGCGAGAAACTTTTAGTTAATAAAAGCCCCTCTGACGTCTTGCCGGTTTTTGCTAAAATTTTGAGCGAAAACAACAAAGTCGCGCTTATTTTGGAATATGCCGAAGCCATTGTGCCGGCCATGGATTGGTCTCTCGCTTCCGAATACGACCGGGCGGCGGTTATCACCATGCATAGCTGGTCGCTTTCCAAATGGCTGATGAATGCCGATAATATTATCATTATGCTCACCGAGACCATAAGTGAGCTAAATAATAAGCTTTTGGCTAATCCCAAAATTGCCGTTATCAATGTGCCGTTTCCCGGTGCAGAAGAGCGACGGGCACTCATTAAAAAGTTAAATCCCACTATGCCCGATGCTGTTTTAGACATCATGGCCGAGCAGACAGCCGGTCTAAAGCTTATCCAGATAGAAGCTATTTTAAAGCCAAGCGATGCGCTTTCTGATGATATAACTAGCCGTATTGATTACATATTTAAACTCTTAAAAGGCGATGAAGCTAGTCGCCGCCAGCGGGCCGAGAGCTTTGCCAAACTCACTCAGGGTATGAATAAAGAAGAGATTAAAGCCCTGATCGCTCCGGAAGGGGCGGAGAAAGTAGCAGAAACGCCTAAAGCCGATGTCATAGAGCCTTATAAAAATATTCTCTCCCTCATTTTTAAGCGCAAACGCGAAATTATTGAAAAAGAGTGCTTTGGCCTGGTGGAAATTGTGGATAAAAACCATGACTTTTCCGCTGTCGGTGGCAATGAAGGCATTAAAAAGGTGCTCTCCAATATTGCTGCCAATATGCAAAGCGGCCAGCTCCGGCGGGTGCCGATGGGCCTTCTCTTTGTTGGGCCGATGGGCACCGGTAAAACCTTTGTGGCCGAAGCTTTTGCCAAAGAGAGCGGCTTTACGGCTATAAAGCTCAAAAATTTCCGCTCCAAATGGGTGGGTTCCACCGAATCTAATTTGGAAAAGATTTTAACTATTGTTAAAGCTATTGGCCAAGTTATTGTGATTATTGATGAAGGCGACCGCTCCTTTGGTAGCACCGGCGATAGTGACGGCGGCACCGGCAGCCGGGTTATTGCTCGTTTGAAAGAATTTATGAGTGATACCACCAATCGTGGGCGCATTCTCTTTATTATGATGACCAACAGACCTGATAAGCTGGATGTGGATCTTAAACGCGCCGGCCGTCTCGATCGCAAAATTCCCTTCTTCTACAGCGATGAACCGCAGGAAATCGAGTCGGTATTAAGAGCTGTTTTTGCTCGCAACAAGATTGAGCTCAGTTTTGATCTGGCTAAAAACCGGGCCAAGATAGCGGCCAAATTGCTAACTTATTCCAATGCCGATATTGAAGCTGTTGCTCTTTTGGCTGCTGATATTGCCGCCATGCAGGAAGCAGACAAGGTAAAACTTGCCCACATGGAACAGGCAATAAACGATTACCTGCCGGCCCGCGATGCCAATATGCTGCGCTATATGGAACTTTTGGCGGTCTTTGAATCATCGAGCCGCGATATGTTACCGAAGCGTTATCAAGATCTTAGCAAAGAAGAACTTTTGGCCGAGTTGGCTCGGGCCAAGGCCAAAGCGCTG